>CAJBTJ010000270.1 GCA_903958565.1 uncultured beta proteobacterium | reverse complement strand
CGCTAGCGGGCGCAGGTGCGCGCGGCATGTTGAAAATTGCATTCGATATGACACCAGAGCATCCTGAATTCATTACTATGCGCGACGAGTTTTTTGACAACTATCAAAATGCGCTTTCTGTCAAAAGCAAATTGTTTGAAGGCGTTGAAGATGTAATCCGCGGCATCGAATCGCGCGCTTGGAGTTGGGGCGTAGTCACTAATAAAAGTTCGCGTTTTACAGACCCGATGACCCAAGCCATGCCCTTATTCAAAAGTGCTGGCGCTATCGTCAGTGGCGACACTACGCCGCATGCCAAGCCGCATCCAGCGCCTATGTTTGAAGCGGCCCGAAGATTAGGTTTGCCGCCAGAGGTTTGTTTGTATGTCGGTGACGATGAGCGCGACATCGTCGCAGGCCGTGCTGCAGGCATGAAAACCGTCGCTGCGACTTACGGTTATTTGGGAGAAAAGAACGATTTCACCCTCTGGGGTGCAGATTTCCACATCCATGCACCGAAAGAGCTATTGCAATTGCTAGCAAAGGCCTAAAATAGGAGTCTTGGGGCTGCACTGGTTTCGACATCGGTTCGGACGCGTGGCAGGGCATGTCGAGGTTCTGTTACCTCGTAAAACAGCAGAAAAAAAACTAACTGCAAACGACGAACGTTTCGCACTCGCCGCTTAATCCGGTGAGCCTTGTAACAGTTGGCCGATAGGCTGGGTTAGGGTGAAGGGGGTGTTAAAGCCCCACAAGTCCTAGCTACAAGGTAACTCATATTGGCTGGCATGACATCGGGCACCTTGATGTTGTGTGAGAAATAAGGATGCTAGTTGCATACATAGCGTGTCGCTGCGCGATGTATTCGACGAGACCCAAATCAGACGACTACACATGTAGAACTGTACGAAAAAGGCTGATGGACGCGGGTTCAAATCCCGCCAGCTCCACCATCACACTGTTTAAAGGCCGCTAAGGATGACTACTTAGCGGCTTTTTTCATTTGTAAATCAACAGCTGACGTCGGACAGGACTTGGCGATGATGACTGAAATTTACGAATTTATTGTTGACTATGCAAGGTTACTGATTTGCAAGTTTCAAGTTATTTGGTTACTTAAGCAACAATCTAATTTTTGGCCCTAAAAGAGATACACCTTGAACCCCATTGCCATGACTGGCCTCGAATTGCTGCAGGCCATGCACGACGGCCATCTGCCCAAAGCATCCATCAGCGAAATCGTGCCCATGCAAGGCACCGCCTTGGAGGCTGGGATGATTCGCATGACAGTACGCGCCGATGGGCGTCATCTCAACCCATTGGGCGGCGTGCATGGCGGGTTCGCTGCAACTGTCCTTGACTCTGTGACCGGGTGCGCGGTGCACACGATGCTCGAAGCCGGCGTGGGTTACGGCACCGTCGACCTGAACATCAAGATGCTGCGCCCCATACCGCCTAATGTGGATTTGGTAGCAGAGGGCCGTGTGATCCATATATCCAAATCGCTAGGTGTGGCTGAGGGAACAATCAAGTCCCTCGATGGCAAGCTCTTTGCGCACGCCACTTGCACTTGCTTCATTAAAAGGATACCGGCATGAACTGG
>CAJBTJ010000269.1 GCA_903958565.1 uncultured beta proteobacterium | reverse complement strand
GGCTGGCGTGTTGAAAGGGAATATCCAAGTAAGGGAGGATCTTGCCTTGCGCCATAAGCGGGATAACTTCATCGACGCTTGGGTAAGGGTATACGTAATGCAGCCGGACCCAGATGTCTAATTCGGATAGCGCCGAACAGAGCTCGGTCATGCGGGTTTTAACTGGTCTGCCATTCCAAAAGCCGCTTCTGTATTTGACGTCAACACCATACGCACTGGTGTCTTGTGAAATGACGAGCAACTCTTTAACGCCCGCCCGAGCGAGTCGCTGCGCCTCATCGAGTACATCCCCGACAGGGCGACTCACGAGATCACCACGCATGGAAGGAATAATGCAAAAGCTGCAACGATGGTTACAGCCTTCCGATATTTTCAGATAGGCGTAGTGGCGAGGCGTGAGCTTGATGCCTTGTGGGGGAACGAGGTCTGTAAACGGGTCGTGTGTGGTGCTCGGAGGCGCCGCGGCGTGGACCGCACGCACCACTTGCTCGTATTGCTGCGGGCCAGTGACAGCCAGCACGCTTGGATGCGCTGCGCGTATGACGGACTCTTCCACACCCATACAGCCCGTGACGATCACGCGACCATTTTCGGCAATCGCCTCGCCAATTGCCTCAAGAGATTCGGCTTTTGCGCTATCGATAAAGCCGCAGGTGTTGACGACGACGACGTCCGCGTTGTCGTAGTCAGGAACAATTTGATAGCCCTCGGTGCGTAATTGCGTGAGGATGCGCTCAGAATCTACGAGTGCCTTGGGACAGCCAAGACTGACAAAACCGACTTTTGGGGATGACATGATGTGCCGCCTGACGAGCCAATGCCCGCGTAAGAGAGAGATGGATTTTACCTTGTGCGGCACGCCCGCAGCAGCGCGCAAAGCCCCTACAATCCAACCATGAACACTGTTGCCCCTGCTTTATCTCATTCTTTGTTGGCCGCAGCCAATGCAATTGCTGGTGTCGAGTCCGGTCAGTCGTTGACTGAGGCGCTCGCAGAGCTGCCCTCGAATATTCGCCCCTCCGCCCAGGCACTGAGTTTTTTTGCGATGCGTAACTGGGGTCTAGCCATGGGGTTGCGTCACACCTTGGTTGAGCGCGAGCCACCCAACGCGACCTTAAACGCCTTGATCGGCCTGAGTTTGCTGTTACTTGAGACCTCAATACGGGCTGGCGAGAGCCCGTCTGCGGCCGGGACCCCTGTCTACACGGCCCATACCTTGGTGGATCAAGCGGTTCAGGCGACCCAACTACAGCGCTCGACGGCTTCGTTTAAGGGCTTGGTCAATGCTGTGCTGCGTCGCTTTCAGCGCGAACGGCAAATCGTGCTTGCCGATACCGCCGATGCACCAGAGGTTCGTTTCAATCATGCGCGTTGGTGGGTCGATGCGTTGCGCAAGGCGTATCCCGAGCAGTGGGAGCGGTTGTTGGACGCAGCCAACTCCCATCCGCCTTTGACTTTACGTGTGAACGCCCGGGCTTCCTCGCGCGAGGCTGTTTTGCAGGCTTTTGCCCAGGCAGAGATTGGTGCGACGGCCTTCGGTGAGGCGGGTATCGTATTGGACGTGCCGCGGCCCGTGACGACGTTGCCAGGCTACGCCCAAGGGTGGTGGTCTGTTCAGGATGCCGGTGCACAGCTCGCCGCGCCATTGCTTGAGGTGCAGGATGGAATGCGAGTGCTTGACGCCTGTGCGGCGCCTGGCGGCAAGACGGCACACTTGCTTGAGTTGGCCGACGTTGAGTTGACCGCCTTAGATGTGGATCCAGCCCGTATGACGCGTGTGGAGCAAAATCTAGGGCGGCTTCGGCTACTGAGCCCGAAAGTCAGGTTGGTTGCAGAGAGCGCCACACGCGCGCACTTATGGTGGGACGGGAGGCCTTTTGATGCGGTTTTGGCGGACTTGCCTTGCACCGCTTCCGGCATTGTTAGTCGTCACCCAGACATTCGATGGCTGCGGCGCGAAAGCGATGTGCAGCAAACCGCTAAATTGCAGCGTGAAATCCTGGATGCGCTCTGGAGCGTTGTTGCACCGGGCGGTAAATTATTGCTGGCAACTTGCTCGATTTTTCCCCAAGAAGGCGAAATACAGGCAGAATCATTCTCTAAGCGGCATGTGCAGGCGCAACGATTGCCAGCCCCTGGACAGTTGTTGCCGTCTCGTCCTGATGCCGAGCACCCCGCCGGTCATGACGGATTCTTTTATGCATTGTTTACGCGTCGCACTTAGACGCCACATGAGATGACGTTACGCACAACACACACGATGCTTGTCTGGCGCCTGCTGGCGACATGGCTTTTGTGCGTGGTCTGCCTAGGGTTGAATGTGGCGTGGGCGTCCGAGGCACGCATTTTGCGCACGGAGCCGTTACCGCAGAATGGTCAACTCACGATGGATCTTGACGTTGCACTCGACCTGAGCAGCAGCGTGCTCGAAGTCGCAGAGCATGGCGTGCCCTTATACTTCACCTACGATGTACAAATCATCGCTCCGCGTTGGTGGTGGTTTGACAAAGTGCTGGTGCAGGCCACACTCAGTCGACGCTTGATCTATAACAACTTGACACAGCAATGGCGCGTTGCCACGGGAGACTTGTTTTTACCTGCTGCGACCCAGGAAGATGCGTTGCAAGTGATTAAACAGGTGCGTGGCTGGCCCATCGCACCCGTCGATCGCTTTGAGCCCGACGTTAAATATGAGGGCAAGGTACGCATCCGGCTCGACACCAGCCAGATGGCGCGTCCCTTGCAGCTTGACGCACGCAATCGGGGCGCCTGGTCCATGACGAGCCCGTGGGCGGCGTTTGATTTTTCGATCAGACGGGCGGAGCCCGCAAAATGAACACACTTTTACGCATTGCACTTGTGGTTGGCGTTTTTAGCGCATTTGGCCTGTTCGCATTGCTGGCGTGGTCCACTGGCAATGCCTCCCTCGTTGCGCGCTACCAAGACTTATTGCTCTGGCTAAACGGCGCACTGGCCTTGGCATTATTCATCTGGGTTGTCGCGCTGACGATTCGTCTTGTCGCGCAACTGAGAAATGGACAGTTTGGCGCACGCCTCACGGCGCGTTTTGCGTTGGCGTTTGCCTTGATCGGGGTCTTGCCGGGAGCCTTAATTTACGGTGTATCGATTCAGTTTATGGCACGCTCGATTGAATCCTGGTTCAATGTGCGTGTTGACACTGCGCTTGAGTCCGGTTTGACATTGGCTCGCTCGGCGCTGAGCTCCCAGCTCGCAGAACTTGAAGCGCGTGCACGCGCGATGGCGCCTGCATTGAACAATACGCCAGATTCAGATATTGCGGTGACCCTCACACGCTTGCGCGAGACGAATGCCGCAATCGATGTGCTGGTGTTCAGTGGTGCGGGGCGACTCATTGCATTTTCTACCGACAAGCTCGGTTCGTTAACACCGACCTTGCCGCCGCAAAGCGTAATGAATCAGCTGCGGGTATCGCGTGGGTATTCTGCGGCCGATAGCGAGGATCTTGCTGCGGCCTTGACCCAAACTGGGCTGCAATTGCGCGTCATTGTCCCGTTGGCAGCCCCCGAGCGTTTAGACGTTGCACTAGGCGTAGCAGGCGAAACCCGGTGGTTGCAATTGGTGCAGCCCGTGTCTGAAATCATCGCGCGCAATGCGAGAGAAGTACAAAAAGGTAATCGTGATTATCAAGAGCTTGCGCTATCGCGCCAGAGTTTGCGCAATCTTTTCGGAGTCACGCTCACCCTTGCGCTTCTGTTAGCGGTGTTTGCGGCGATTGCAATCGCCTTGTATTTGTCTAAAAAACTAGTGAGCCCCCTGCTTGCTCTGGCTGCAGGCACGCAGGCGGTGAGTATCGGAGATTTTCGCCCGTTGCCTGAGCCACCCTCCAAGGACGAGGTTGGGCAGTTAACACGATCATTCAACGCGATGACGCGACAGTTGGGTGAGGCTCGGCGGATGGTCGAAACCAACCGAGCGCAACTCGAACGTTCAAACGTGTACTTGGAAAGCGTACTTTCCAATCTTTCAGCGGGCGTGTTAGTTTTTGATGAGCAGTTTCGGCTCACGACGTTCAACCATGGCGCGCAAATGATCCTTAAGGTTGATCTGCGCTCGGCACCTGGGCGGCCGCTCGAGACAGTCGACGGGATGCTCGACTTTGCACGCAGAATCAGACAGGCGTTCGCTGAGCATTCTGCGGTGGGTTCAGAGCGTTCGCACTGGCAGGAGCAGTTCGAAATCACCCTGGAAGATGCGAGGGTGACCTCAGAATCCTACACCTTGACACTGTTGGCGCGTGGGACACACTTGCGGGTCGATGGCAGTGATAACGGTTATATGGTCGTTTTTGATGATATCAGCGATGTCATCTCGGCGAGCCGCAGTGTGGCGTGGGCAGAAGTGGCGCGGCGCCTTGCGCACGAGATTAAGAATCCGTTGACGCCTATTCAGCTTTCGGCTGAGCGCCTGGCGATGAAGCTTGCTCATAAGCTCGAGCCCGCGGACGCACAGCTTTTAGAGCGTGCAACCAATACGATCGTCAATCAAGTGACGTCGCTCAAACACATGGTGGATGACTTCAAAGAGTATGCGCGTAAGCCAGCAGTGGTCATGGTGACGTTGGATTTCAATGCGCTGGTCGATGAGGTGTTGGGGTTGTACGGTTGGGATCCGCTGGAAGGCATGGTTCGCGACGCACACCACGCCTGGCACCTCAACGTGTCGCTTGAGCCGGACTTACCCTGGGTAGTCGGTGACCCCACTCAATTGCGTCAGGTCGTACATAATTTGCTGGCCAATGCGCGTGATGCACTGGTAGACCAGCCAGAGTCTGGAATCATTGAGGTGACAACCCAGCGGGTTGAGTCCGCACCTAGCGAAGGCCTAGAACAGCCGGGCATTCGCTTCACCGTCAACGACAATGGCCCGGGCTTTAGCGCACAAATCTTACAGAGAGCTTTCGAGCCCTACATCACCACTAAAGCGCAAGGTACTGGCCTCGGGTTGGCGATTGTTCGTAAGATCGTGGAGGAGCATCAGGGGCGGATTGATATTTCCAACCGTAAGGAAGGGGGGGCCCGTGTTTCAATTTTATTGACTAAGATCGCCTCCATGGTGGACGGAAAGTCGTAAGATGACGATAATGCACGTGCGCAACAGGTGATAAGAAATATATGGCAAGAATTTTAGTTGTCGACGATGAAGTCGGAATTCGTGAATTACTTTCCGAAATCCTCTACGACGAGGGGCATACGATCGAGCTTGCCGAGAACGCGGCACAAGCGCGTGCTGCTCGACTGCGCATGCGGCCGGACCTGGTGCTATTGGACATCTGGATGCCTGATACAGATGGCGTGACGCTGCTCAAAGAGTGGGGCTCGCAAGGCTTGCTCGATATGCCGGTCATTATGATGAGTGGCCATGCGACGATTGATACCGCGGTTGAGGCTACGCGCATCGGTGCCATTGATTTCCTAGAAAAACCCATTACGCTGCAGCGTTTGCTCAAGACTATTTCTACTGGTCTGGCGCGCGGTCGCTTGCCTGTTGTGAAGTCAGCAAGTGGTGCGTTCGTGCCGATCGCTCCTCCTGCCGCGGTACCGGCCGCCCCAGAGGTCGCCGAAGTGGTGGCACCTACCCTGCAAGAGATCGCGTCCCCTGTGGCCGACCCAAGTTTGTTGGGAGATATTTCGCTTGAGTTGCCACTACGTGAGGCCCGCGATGCTTTTGAACGAGTCTATTTTGAATACCATCTCGCGCGTGAAAACCACAGCATGACTCGGGTATCAGATAAGACAGGCTTAGAGCGCACGCATCTGTATCGCAAGCTTAAACAGTTGGGTATCGAGTCACGTAAGCGCGGTGGGTAAGCGCTCGCGCTGACCCCTGAGTGTTAGCTCGAGTGCTTGGGTGGATGGCTCAAGCCTGCGACGCGCTCATCCTCGAGCGCGCGCCTGACCTGAACGAGCTGGGCACCGACTGCAACGGCGATCTCTGCAGGCGTCCGGCTACCAATTTGTAGACCCACAGGCCCGTGCAAACGAGCAATATCTTCCTCGGTTAAGTCAAAGTCTAACAAGCGTTGACGACGTTTGGCCTGATTGCGGGATGAGCCGAGTGCACCGACATAAAATGCTTTGGATTTAAGCGCTTCAAGCAGCGCCATGTCGTCTAGCTTGGGGTCGTGCGTAATCGCGACGATCGCGGTGCGCGCATCGGTTTGTATCGCTAGTACGGCATCGTCTGGCATGCCAGGTTGTAGAGATACACCCGGCATATTCCAATCAGCAGTGAATTCCTCACGTGGATCGCAGACGATCACCTGAAATTCCAGCATGGTCGCGATTTGCGCGAGCGCCTGAGCGGTCTGGTTTGCGCCAATAATCAACAGGCGCCAGTGCGGACCATAGACGAAATGACAACCCTCATCTTTGACCTCAGTGAGTTGCCCAGGGCGAGCGTTGGTGAGGGTTGACACGCCGGTTGTCAGATCAAGCCAGCGACCAATGAGCTGCTGCGTATGCGTCACCTCGACCACGCGATCGATCCAGTCTTCGAGCAACAAGGGTTCGATGACAAGGCGTAAGGTGCCGCCGCAAGGCAAACCAAACCGTGCAGCTTCCTCTTGGGACACGCCATAGCGTGCCCATTCAGGCTTGGACGGCAATTGACCTGCTTGCGCGCGAGCAATCAGGTCATCTTCGATACATCCTCCGGACACTGAGCCTACGACGCGGCCATCTTTGCGCACAGCCAACATAGCGCCCGCCTGCCGAGGCGCTGAACCCCATGTTTGTACGACGGTCGCGAGGTGCACGGCGTGCCCTTCGCGCAGCCATGCCAAGGCGTGTTGCAAGACTTCAGTATCTAGAGAGTTCATGCTGAGTATTCGTTAGGAGAAGAAGGAGGTGCAAACAGTAAGGGCCGGCACAGTAGAGGTCCTGTCAGTATACTGAGCCACTTTTATAGCGTCGAGACAAAGACCCACCCCATGGATCCACTATTTATTGTCGCACTTCTCATTTTAGGCTGTGTAACGGGCTTTGCCGCCGGATTGTTGGGAATTGGTGGCGGGATGCTGCTGGTGCCGTTTTTAACCTTGCTACTGACTTGGCAAAAGCTCTCGCCCGAGCTGATTGTGCATACCGCCATTGCAACCTCGATGGCGTCAATTTTGTTTACGTCGGTATCCAGCGTGCGTGCGCACAACAGCAAAGGCGCTGTTCGGTGGGACCTCGTATGGGCTTTAACTCCGGGTATTCTTATCGGCGGACTGATATCGGGCGGAGCGATTTTTGCGGCACTTAAAACCGGCTGGCTCGCGCTGTTTTTTGCGATCTTTGTTGGCTATTCAGCACTACAGATGTTGCTGGATAAAAAACCTAAATCGGCTCGGCAGATGCCTGGGAAAGGAGGGGCGGTTGCGGCCGGCGGTACGATCGGGTTCGTTTCGGGCCTCGTGGGCGCAGGCGGCGGTTTTATTTCTGTGCCGTTTATGCTGTGGTGCAACGTCCCGTTACATCAGGCCGTTGGAACATCCGCAGCGCTTGGTTTCCCCATCGCGCTGGCCAACACAATCGGATATGTTTGGTCCGGCTGGGGTAAAGAGGGCTTGCCACCAGAGATGATTGGTTATATCTACTGGCCTGCACTATTGGTACTGGGATCCGTCAGTATCTTGTTGGCACCCGTCGGCGCCAAAGCTGCGCACAAACTGCCAGTCAAAACGCTTAAGCGTATTTTTGCCTTCCTACTGTTCGGGTTGACAGCCTATATGGCCGTTAAAGCCTACCAGTCATTCTTTGGCTGATTTCCGTCCTATTGCGCTCACGCTGATGCGAGTTTCTCCGCTGGGCGTGCGGCGCAGGGCGCTACGCCAAGCATGTCCGTAAGCCACCTCGATCGTCAAGTGAAGGCGTCCGTCTGGCTGGCGTTGCGCCTCGAGCGCCTGCATGAGTCGATCGCGCCAAGCTTTGCCAACCAAACCAGCGACGCGCCCGACGGCGGCATTTCCGCCTAGAGCTTTAACGTCTGCTAGAAGCTGTTCTGGCGTCTCGTAAGTCAGGGTCAACACCTCTTGGTCCATGACAGGGTCTGAAAACCCTTTTTCAACCAACAAATCCCCGAAGTCATGCATATCGACAAAGTCCGGCGTGCGTGTGCGCAACGTCGCGGCGTGCAGCGCGGAGCGCAGCTCTTTTAATGTCGCAGGCCCAAAGCAGGAGAAAAACACCAAGCCGTTCGGGCGTAATACTCTGCCCCATTCCTGGAGCACGTCGTGGGGGGCGGGATGCCAGTGCAAGCTCAAGTTAGACCACACGAGGTCAAGCGATTCAGGGGCCAGATTAGTGGTGGCTAGATCTGCCTGGATCCATCTGGCGGGCGCGGTACGCCCCATCAGTTTTAGCAACCAACCCGGCATGCGGCGGGGCCATAGTTCTTGTGCGCGACGTTGCGCGTGGTTGAGCAAGGCGGGACAGTGATCCAGGCCGTAGTAGTGGGCGCTTGGGTAGCGCGTATGTAACAGACCTAATTGTTGCCCACCACCACAGCCGGCATCCAGAATGACAGCGGGCTGCAAACGGATCAACTTTAGTCGTTGATCCATGCGCTGAGCGATCTCCGCATACAAAAACTGTGCGTCCGCTAGATCGCCGCGCCGCGCGAATTGCAGGGCAACGTGATTTGGATCAATGGGCAGGCGCGTCGGCGTGGATGGTGAAGTCATAGTTTGCACACAAGCTACCAGTCGGCTCGGACAATGGTCGCTGGAGGTATCAAAATGTACTCTATTCGAGAGCTGTTTCGGCGCTGTTTAGGGGGCGCGTGTCCCTTATGCGACTGGCCCACTCCTGCAGGCGACCTATGTAGTCATTGCGAAAGTACTGTGCGATGCGACAAGAGCCTGAGCCAAACAAGTGGCGGACTTGCGGTGATTGCCGCAACGGTTTACGCGCGACCGGGTGATCAATTGATGCGCGCGCTCAAGGAGGGTGGGCAGTTGCACCATGCAGGCTTATACGCACGCCTGCTTTGGTGCGCGATGCGTGCAACCCAACCTCCCCTGCCAAGTTTGGCGGCACTGGTCCCGATCCCAGCCGATCTGCGCGCCGCGCAGCGTCGCGGCTTTAACCCTGCGTGCGAAATCGCTGTAGAGCTTTCAAGGCTATCGCGCTTGCCGGTGAAGCGTCTGTGGCTATCGCGCACGCGCAGTGCTGAGAGTCAAAAGTCGTTGGATCGCGCGGC
>CAJBTJ010000268.1 GCA_903958565.1 uncultured beta proteobacterium | reverse complement strand
CGCTACAACAACAGGTCGCAAGACGCGCTATGAGCGCCTTGGCTTACTTGATATCCCGGAGTACTACGGGGACTGGCACGGTCGTGATAGAGTATTGCTTAATTTCACCTCACGGCCCTTTGAGGAGCCAATGGAGTTGACTGGCCACGCGGTACTAAAACTGATATTTTCTGCAAGCGAGACTGATGCGGGAGTCTTCGCTTACCTTAGCGAGGTCGACTCTGATGGTCACGTGCATTACGTAACTGAAGGCATGCTGCGCGCACTGCATCGAAAAACTACTTTGCCGCCAAACAACTACGTCTGCGATTGGACCTATCGATCCTTTGAGCGAAAGGACGCGCAATTATTGGAGCCAAGCGTACCCACGCAAATGGAGATTTCTCTTTTACCGACTTCATGGGTATTCGCTAAAGGTAGCCGACTCCGTCTTTCTATTGCAGGTGCCGATTCGCTGCACTACGCACAAGTTCCTCACGGCCGGCCGCCAATATTTGCAGTCGGATGCGGCGGCGCATCGGGATCAACAATCGAATTGCCAATGCGTACGTTTAGTAATTTATAAGGAGCACTTGATGACAAATACGAAACTCAGACTACTATTTTCTGTAGCCATGATTTTGGTTATTACTACCATGCCCGTCCATGCACAGCAATACCCAGCTCGACCCATTAAGATAGTGGTTCCATGGCCGGTTGGCGGGGCGACTGACAATGTGGCACGTGTTGTCGCACAAAAACTCTCACCAATCCTTGGGCAGCAGGTATTGGTGGAGAATCGCCCAGGAGCCACCGGCACCATTGGAACGCAGTTAGTGATTCAGTCTCCGCCAGACGGCTATACGCTTCTCTTCATGGCTGCGAGCTTGCATACCTTTAGTCCGCACTTGATGAAGAACATGCCCTTTGATACGGTCACTGATATCACCCCCATTTCAATGAGTGTGCTGTTTCCCTATGTGCTGGCCGTATCCCCGGACAGCCCTTACAAAAACGTAACGGACCTAATCAAAGCAGGAAAGTCGCAGCCCGGGAAACTTACATACGGTTCCTTCGGTATCGGCAGTGGGCCGAACATCGTTACCGAATTGTTTAAGCAGCAAACAGGAACTGACATTCTGCACGTCCCTTACAAGGGTGGGTCTCAGTTGACCACTGGCCTCCTGGGCAATGAAGTAACAATGATGTTCGATTCGCTCCCCTCTCCTTTGGGGCAAATTCGTGGTGGCAAAATTCGTGCGCTTGCGGTCACTGGTTTAGAACGCTCGCCAGTGGTCCCGGATGTGCCAACCCTGAAGGAGTCGGGCGTCAACATAGAAGCGATCATCTGGCTCGGACTTGGTGGGCCGCCGAAGATGGCGCCAGACATTGTGTCAAAGTTGTTTGACGCGATGAAACAAGTCGCGCGTGATCAAGAGGTGCAGAAACGGATTAGCGACATGGGTGCGCAGGCAACCGTAAGCTCCTCACCTCAGCAATTCCGCGAGTTCATGCTTACCGAACGGGAACGATGGGGACGCGTAATTAGAGAAGCGAAAATTTCCCCTGATTAGCCTAGGATTGCTAAGAACACGGAATTGCGTGCGAAGGGATAGCGAAATCAATTTAGAGGGCAGCAAAGAGTCAGCAAAAGACTCTCGAGATGACAATATCGACCTCCAAAACAGAAAAAACATTGAAAAATTCAATGCTTTTTGAGTTGGCTCCTCAACCTGGGCTCGAACCAGGGACCTACGGATTAAAAGAATATTGTTCCACCTAAAAACACTGTAAATTTAATAGCTTACAAGCGTCAAAATAGGGTGTGCAATGAAGTGTGTAATGGAT
>CAJBTJ010000267.1 GCA_903958565.1 uncultured beta proteobacterium | reverse complement strand
GGTCTAGGGAGTGGTGTGTCAAATGGTGCGGCGTGGTGCGAGGCTTGGAGACGGGCGGGATTTGCTGTCGTCACCCTCGCTCACCCTATCACCGATGACTCGATTTGGACTGTTGCAGCAGGTAAGACCTTCAAGACAACGATTAACGAAGCCATCGCTGGGCCCCAATATGGGTTGCGGGTTGCAGATTGTCGCTTTGCAATCGACTATTGCCTCGGGGCGGCTGCGTTTGCGTCGCGCATTGACGCGTCTCGGGTTGGGTTGGCGGGACACTCTTTTGGTGCCTTAACGGCACAGTCGATTGCTGGACAAGCGAGTGGTGCGCAGTCACTGCGAGACGCGCGCGTGCGTGCGGTGATTGCGCTGTCTCCCACCGCTATCTCGGTTGAGCGCGCGCAGTCGCTCAAATCAGTCAATATTCCTTTCTTCTGTATCACGGGCACCCACGATCAGTATGTGACGTTTAAAAAAAATGGGGAGTCGGTTCGCCTGGGCGTGAGTCTTGCGCAGCGCGAGCTCGTGTATGAACATCTGCCTGTCGGAGAAAAAATCCAGCTTAAGATTGACAGGGCTGACCACATGAGTTTTTCCGGAGAAGTTGTTGAAGCGCAGAACTTTAGTCGCGATGTGCCGGTCACAGACACCACTAATGCGCAGGTTTGGGCGTGTGTGAGCGAGACGACTAGTTTGTTCTGGCGGTTTTATCTGGATGGGGCTAAGCAATCTGGGATTGAATCGCGCGAAGCGCTTGAGCGACAGATGCGTAAGTTGATTGGCGAGTCAGATCAGTTGAAATTTGGTTGAACGTGTTGGCAAGGGGTCGTATCTTTGCTATACAGGTAGTATTCACTTTAAAGAGAGATTATTCATGAAGATTATCGTGTTGCCAGGTGATGGCATAGGGGGAGAAACTGTTTCTGTCGCAGTCGCGGCGCTTGAGTTGGTCTCCAAGAGATTCAAGCTCAATTTGAATCTACACCATGATATCGCCGGCCATGAAAGTTTGATCAAACACGGAACAACGATCCATGCGGGGTTGCTTGATGCGGTCAAGAGCGCTGATGGGTTGATCTTGGGGCCGATGTCTACCTATGACTTTAAAGATGAATCCAAAGGTGAAATTAATCCATCGAAATTCTTTCGTAAAAGTTTGGATCTCTTTGCCAATATTCGCCCAGCAAAAACATTTCCGGGTAGTGGCGCGGTACATAAGCCACTTGATCTCGTCGTGGTGCGTGAAAACACCGAAGGTTTTTACGCAGATCGCAACGTAGAATCAGGTGGCAGCGAAATGTTGATCACGTCTGACGTGGTCGTTTCTTTGCGACGCATCACACGTCAGTGCTGTGAGCGAATTGCTCGGGCCGCGTTTGAGCTGGCGATGACACGACGTAAGCATGTGACGTTCGTACATAAGGCAAACGTCTTGAAGTTAGGGGACGGAATGTTTCTCGACTCTTGCCGTTTGATTGGTAAAGAGTTCCCTGAGGTGCAGACCGAAGAAATTATTGTGGATGCGATGATGGCGCACGTGGTGCGTACGCCTGAACGTTACGACGTGATTGTGACGACCAATATGTTCGGCGATATTTTGTCCGATTTGACGGCGGAGCTTTCGGGTAGCTTGGGTATGGCTGCCTCGATCAATGCGGGCGTTGATTACGCGATGGCGCAGGCTGCACATGGCTCGGCCCCAGATATCGCGGGTAAGAATATCGCCAATCCTTTTTCACAAGTTTGGTCTGCTGCGATGTTGTTGAACTGGTTTGGTCAGCGCAAGGGGCGCCCTGAATTCACGCAGGCTGCCCAGGTACTGGAGAATGCGGTCGCCGCTGCCATTGCCGCGGGTGAGTCGACCAAAGATGTTGGCGGTAAGCTGGGAACGAAAGAAACCGGCCAAGCGTTGGTGGCGCGTTTGGCGAAAGTGTAAGTCAACGCCTGTTGACAGTTCAGGCTGGTCGTTGGGTAGACGATCAGCTTTTTTCTTTTAGGGCTTGTACTTTTTTAAGCGCACCTGCGATGGCTTCGCCCGAAAGATTAATGGCGGGAATGCCCCGGAAAACAAAGGCGATGCCTGCTGTGGCTTGTAATTCTTGCACCGTTGCACCTGCACGTAGCGCCGCGACCGCATGATTTTCTGCCGCTTGTGAAAGATTCATGAGCAGCATGCCAAAGGCCATGAGTTGACTGGTCTTGAGGTCTAGGGCCTCAGGCTCGAGAAGCTGCGCGCGCAGCTTTTCAATGCCAGCGGTCATTTCGCCTGCGGTCTCCATACCCAAAACGATTCTAGAGTGAATGCGCTCCGGTACAAACCCGAGAATGTGTTTATAGTTTTCTTCGAGTTCGTCGATTTTTTGCTGAGTAGACATGTTGTGATCCCGGTCGTACGTTGGGTTACTGCATCACGATCTTTGCAGCTTTCGCGATGGCCTGATTGTCTTCAAAATCTTTTTTCACATAAGCGGCGAACGCATTGCGATCCAAGGTGATGATATCGACCCCCAGGCTATTAAAACGCTCTTTGACGCTCTGCTGTGCCAAGGTTTTTTGAAGTGCTGCGGAGAGTTTTTCAACGACCGCTGCAGGCATGCCAGCAGGCCCGAAAATCCCGGTGTAGGTCACCATGTCGAAGTCTTTAATTCCGAGCTCTTCGAAAGTCGGAACATTAGGCAAGAGGGGTGAACGGGCTTTCCCGGTCTGTGCCAAGGGAATGATCGCGCCGCTCTTGATGTGCGAGATCGAAGCAGTGAGTTGATCCATCATAGTTTCGATTTGTCCGCCAACCAGATCGACCAAGGCAGGGCCACTTCCTTTGTAGGGAATGTGGTTGAGCTTGACATCCATGCGCAGCGCAAGCATCTCAAGAGCGAGATGCTGACTGGAGCCATTTCCGGCCGAACCCACTGAGATTTGTTCTTTCCCTGCTTTTGCTTTCGCGGCAAAGTCAGCAAAGGTCTTCATATTGCCTTTGGCTGTCGCGCTTAAGACGATCGGCACCGCATGGATAGGCCCGATTACCGTCAGGTCTTTGACAGGGTTGTAAGGTGGCGCGGCGACGAGCGCTGGCGCAACGGAGACCGAGCCGCTCGAGCCCAACAGCAGTGTGTAGCCGTCCGCTGCGGATTTCACCACGCCTGTCGAGCCAATAAAACCGCCCGCCCCGGGTTTATTCTCGACGATGACTTGTTGGCCGAGGATCTCAGAGAGCGATGGGGCGACTGCGCGGGCGGTGATATCAACGTTCCCACCGGGTGCCCAGGGGACGACGAGTTTGATGGGTTGTTTTGGAAAATCTTGCGCCTGGACCAACGGAGCTTGGATCAGAGTGAACAAGGCGAGGGTGAGTGTCAAAAAGGGCAATTTTCTTGTGAGTTTCATTCTTGACTCCGATCTTATGTTTTTAAGTGCATGCGCTCAGATTGAGGATGCCTTAGACTATTGGTTTTGCTTTAGGGTGGCAAGAGATTTATTGCCAGAGTGTGTGCTATGTTACAGCGCAAATATGGCGCTGAACACTTTACCCGCACGACAGGCATTTCGCCGCAAACAAGGAACGAATGTGAATACGAACGTCAATGCTTTTAATCCCTCCGCAAATGGGGTCTATCTCATTACTGTGACGCCTTTCAAGGAGGGCGGAGAGCTCGATTTGGCAAGCACGGATCGAATGGTGGACTTTTGCCTAGAGCGCGGTGTCACGGGCTTAACTATCTTAGGCATCATGGGAGAAGCGACCAAACTGACCGCCGAGGAGTCGCGTGCTTTTGTACGTCAAGTTCTTGCGCGCGTGCAGGGTAAGGTGCCTGTCGTGGTGGGTGCCTCGGCGGCGGGTTTTGCTCCGATGGGTGAGCTCACCAAAAGCGTGATGGACATGGGCGCCGCCGGTGTGATGGTTGCGCCGGCCGCGGGTTTGCGTACGGACGATCAAATTTGTAGCTATTTTGATATGGTTAATGAGACCTTGGGATCCGAGGTCCCTTGGTGTTTGCAGGATCATCCCACGTCGACCGGTGTGCAAATGTCAACTGCGGTCGTCATGCGCATCCTTAAAAACTCTCCTCGTTGTGTGATGCTCAAACACGAAGACTGGCCTGGTTTGGGTAAGTTGTCTGCGGTCTGTCAGGCAATCCAAAAAGGTGATTTGCAAAAGATTTCTATCCTGACAGGCAATGGTGGTGGTTTATTCTTGCCAGAAGAGTTGGTGCGGGGCGCGAACGGCGCGATGACTGGTTTCGCGTATCCTGAGATGATGGTCGATGTATGCAAGGCGTTTGCCGCCGGTGATGTCGAGCGTGCCTTCGACATCTTTGACTGTTATTTGCCCTTAGCCAAGTATGAGCAGCAGGCGGGTGTAGGCCTCGCGGTGCGCAAACATATTCTTGCCCAACGAGGCGCGATTGCTTCTGCTGCGATCCGTAAGCCTGGTCCGAAGCTCAGTGCACAGGACATTGCAGATATCGTACGTTTAACAACGCGTCAGGAAAAGAAACTTGCCGCGTTGAAATAGCATGATCTTCTACCTATTTTCTAATTTCATTTAACGCATTCGGAGACCCGCCATGGTCAATATGCAACTCGATCCAAAAGTAAAAGATATTCTTGCTGGAATTTCCACGGCAACACTGACCACCGTGTTGTTAAAGAAGGGTTTGCGCAATGTATGGATGCGCGGCACTAAGCCGATTCGTAGCGGCCAGCCCCGTTTGGTCGCGCGTGCGTTCACCTTGCGTTTTGTGCCCGCACGAGAGGACTTGGCAACACCAGAGTCGTGGTCTTCTCCTAAGTCGACACGTGGCGCGATTGAAGATATGCCGGAAGGCTGTATTGCCGTCGTGGATTCGATGGGGGTGCAGGATGCGGGAATTTTCGGAGATATCCTGTGCGCACGTATGGCCAAGAAAAAAGTGGCCGCCTTGGTCACTGACGGTGTCGTGCGCGACTTGGCTGGTGTCTTAGGTACCGGTTTGCCTGTGTGGTGCTCGGGCGCCGCTGCTCCACCATCCGTTGCCGGCTTGACCTTTGTCGATTGGCAGCAGCCGATTGGTTGTGGTGGCGTCGCGGTGTTTCCTGGCGATGTTGTCGTCGTTGACGATGATGGCGCCGTATTGATTCCAGCAGCCTTGCTCGATGATGTGGTGGCAGGCGCTGCCTCGCAAGAGGCTCTGGAACTGTGGATTATGAAACAAGTTGAAAATGGGCAGTCGCTGCCTGGTCTATACCCACCTAACGCAGAGAACTTGGCGCGTTACAAAGCAGAGACTGGCCAGAAGTAAGGGTGGGTTAGTTGTGACGTTTGGCGGAGCGAAAGCTTCGCCAAAAAAATATCAACACGCTTGTGAGTGCTAAGAAGGCAAGGATCAGTTGAACGGGTTTGGCGATGGTGAAATCGATTTTGCTCGTCAAAAGTATGTAGGCGCATAGCCCCGCAGCCAGTCCGATTACCCTTAAAAGCCATGAGGTGCCGTGCAGCACCGAGGCGGGAAGACGATGACTAAAATGCCCGCCCAGTAGTCCACCAAAAATGCCAAGTGCCGCTCCGGCAAATACATCGGAGGGCCAATGCGCGCCGACGGCGATACGTGCCATCCCTCCAAATGCGGCCAAGATAAATAACCAAAAAAATGGTCCCCGACGATTATGATCCAGTGCAAAATAAATTCCTGAGAGTGCCGCAAACGCAGTGAGCGTATGCCCTGAAGGCATGGCAAAAGAGGTAAGGGGACGCTCCAAAATATAAAAACTGGCCTGATCAAGGACGCCCGCCGGGCGAGGCATTTCAAGGACATGTTTTGGCCAGCGCGATAGCGCACCCGCGATCGCACCGGCTATGAGTGCACCAATTAATAGGCGCGGGGCGAAAATCAAAAGCGGCGAAAGCAAAGCGTAAACACTCCAGCCGTTTCCAAGCATATTGAAGGTCACCCATGCCATGTCGGGTAGGATGCGCGCGGTTTGATTAAGAAATAGAAATAGGCCGGGCTCGGGGAAGAATGACCAACAAAGTGCCCACAACACTAAAGGTACGACACACCACAAAAAATCTTTTTTTTGAACGGTATGCAGCTTACCCATCGTGATGTTCGTACGCGAAGGTGGTGTCATGTGCGCGACGCCGTAAATTGCACAATCATTTTTTGCATAACTTGTTCAACAGTGATGGCGCGCATGCAGGCATTATCTGAGCAAGGAGTCTTGCGATGATTGGCTGCGCTCACACACGGGGAGCAGGCGAGTTGCGCTGTGATGGGAATGGATTTTCCGAGCGAGCCATAGAGCGCTGGTGTTTCGGGTCCGAACAGAACGACAGTGTGTAGACCTGTTACAGATGAAAAGTGACCCGGCCCCGAGTCGTTGGTGAGCATGACATCTGCAAGCGTATACAGTGCGGGCAGTTCCGGGAAACTGACTTGCCCCGCGAAGTTCAATGCATTAGGTACGTTGGCACCGAGACGAACATTGTCAACGTACGTATGCTCGGCGGGGGAACCTGTAATGAGGATTAAGCAGTCGGGCCATTGCTGTACCAATGCGACGATTAGTTTTGAAAAACTCTCCGGAGCCCAGCGACGTTGTACTAAGAGCTCGCTTGCGTTGGGATTGACCAAAAATAGCGGTTGTAAGCGATGCTGGAAGGGAAGTTGGGCCTGTGAGGCAAGGGCTTCTATTCGTCCCAACACGGTTTGCTTGACCGTTGGGTCGATGGTCGCTTGCGCAATACGAATAGCCGAGTCTGAGATGTGTATTTTGCTGTAGGGCTGCTCGATCGTTGTCGCGAAGGCAGCATGAATGAGCGACAAAAAATTCTTTGCAATATGAAGGTGGGGGTTGTAGTGCACTTTGTGCGTGAGCATCGTGCCGCGCCAAAGTCCTTCGCCATGGAAGATATGGTAGCCCACGCGTTTTCGCGCGCCGCATAGACCAGTTAGTAAAGCGGTAAAGCGTGAGAACAGCTCGAGATCAATTACGGTGTCAATGTTGCGCGCGCGTGCTTGAAACAAAAATTTGATTGTGTCTCGGAGCAGGGTCAGCACTGAGCTGGCGTCGATCGTAAAAATATTTTCAGCTGGGACTGTATTGAGTAGTGTGAGACTGGCACGGTTGCTCTTGAAAATTAGAAAAAATATCTCAGCACCGCGTGCTTGCGCATCGCGCATGGCGGGATCCACAATGATGGCACTGCCCATTTCAGAAAGCTCGATAAAAAGCAGACGGCGTGGCGCGCCTGCAGGACCCTTAATGAGTAAGGTCATCCAGTCGAGCAGAGCCACGATTGGGCTAAATAGGGCGCATAGAGGTACACCGACTCGGTGGTCGATGGTGCGCATGGTGTCGACGCTTAAGCTCATGGGGTCGTAGTTTAATGCTTTGTGCTCAGGTCGTCTTGACGTCGGCGCTCTAGAAGCGATATTGCGCCCGGCAGGTAGGTGACAAGCGTCACAATACCGAAGCTTACGGACGCAAGGACGGTGATCCCGCTATCGACCCCCCAGAGCACCAAGGTGGTAGAAAGCGTTGCTTCCCGTAAGCCCCAGCCCGAAATACTGATCGGCAGCATCATTAACAAACCTAGCGCGGGCAAGCCGACCATCAGCGCAGAGAAGGGCGCCGTCGTGCCGAATGCCTGTAGGCAGCACCAGAACGCTGTGATGGCAAGGATGTGTGTGCACAGCGATATGGCAAGCTGGGGTACGACCGTTGGCCAGCCCAGTGCCGTGTTGAGTCCGGGCATTGCCTCAGGCATGCCGAGTGTCGTGAATATTTTTTGAATCCATAGGCGTGTGCGCGAGACGCTCAGCAGTTGGCTCGCTAGCGCCACCCCAGCGAGCATTGTGCCAAGCACCCACCATCCGAGAGATTCTCCCCAGGGCGCGATCATGGCGCCTCCCATGATGAGGCCTAGCGCGCCCAAGATATTGTTGCCAATCAGGCCAAGTCCGCGATCGAGCGCGACACTGATAAAGCCAAGGCGCAAGCGGGGCGGTGCACGATTGAGATCGACAGGTTGATGAAGCTCTTCGGACAGCGTCGGCGCGCGCGTGCCGAGCGCTTGATCACCACTGCGCTGCGCAGCGGTGGCTGACCGGCTAGCCTCAACGGCACGGTAACTATCGCCGCCGATCGTGCTGGGCAGACCTTGGTTGATGAGTCCGCCCGCGAAGTAAAGTGTGATGCAGCGTGAGATAGGTTGATGCAGACCCATACTGCGCATAATCCAGCTCCAGCGCACCACAGGGAGGATATTTGCGAAAACGAGTAGAGTCAGTGCCAAGATAAACCAACCGGGATTGATCGCTATGTTGGTTTGCCTGAGTGCTTGCCAATCAATATTGCGTGCGGCGAGCCAAAGCAGCAGCAAGGACAGCACAATGCGAAGGTAAGGCCATAGGGCTTTAAAGGTTTTTTTCACAGAACGAGGTCTATTTTGGATTCGGGGCAGCGCCCCAGTTGCGGCAATGATAGAACTTGAAATCTGAAATCGAACGCCCAAGTCGTGTGATGTCGAGCTGCTTGATGAACGTGCACGATTCAAAGCCACCTGGTTGAGTGGGTAAGTCAAAGCGCATTTGCGACCAGTTTACAAAAAGACTGTCTGCCCCGGTGGGTATTTGGCCAAACCAAAGGTCAAATTGGTCAAAACGCTTGTCTAGGACAAAAATAGGTAAGGGTTTTGCGTACCAGGCCATTCGACTCGCGAGCGTCCAGTTGCGGACAGAAACAGACGGAATGTTTTGTTCTTGGCTGAGCGTTTGGGCGAGCGCGCCCGCACTATCCCAGCCCCACATGTCGGCCAGTGGATTCTTTTTCCCTAACGGGTGATCTTGACCAATACCAGGAATCCCCACACAGAAAAGCAGGACAAACGCTAAAAGACAGATACCTGCTTGTACTCGAACGAATGCCCGAATCCAGAACTGCTTGCCGCTCGCCCAGTGTGCACCCAGGGCATTTGCAGCAAAGGGAATGATGGCGAGCCAGGCTGGGGCGGTCCAGTGTGGCAGGCTGCCGCCGCCAGAGAGCAATGCGGTGATGCAAAAAGGAAAGATAAAAAATAAGGTTAGGCCCGCTACCAACCATTTTTTCTGCCTAATGATATCGCGCAGGCATAGATAGGTGCCAAGTGCGAGTAGCGGGCCGTAGGCGATGAGTTGGATGCCAATGAAGGCTGCGAAGCGCCGTAACCGCCAGGTGCCACCTCCTCCGTGCTCAAGTTGATAGACAAAGGAGATCCAGTTGTGCTGGGCATTCCAGACGAAAACGGGTGTGACAATTAGCAGGGCGAGAGCCACTGCCAGCCACGGACCTCGCTTAGTCAGGAGCATGATCCCGTGCACGCGTATCAGAATCGCGATCACCGTCAGTGCTGGGATGATTGCGGTGTACTTTGAGAGTCCGGCTAATCCGAGTAGTGCGCCAAGCGCAAGCCAGTGCTTCAGTGTCGAGTGCTGGTTGTCGAATGGCGCTAAGGCCAGCCTTAGCGTGCTTCGCATAATTAGCAAGGTCAACACCATGAGCAAGGTGTCGGGCAGCAAACCCACTGCCAATACATGCATGAGTGGTGCGCAAAGCACCAGTGCGACAGCCCAGAGACCTGCAGTTTCTTTTGCTGCGGCAGAGTAATTCCAGAAGGGAACCATCGCATTGATGTCGAGGGCGAGCCTGCGCGCGAGTAAACAAGCGACTAGCCACAGTGCTTGGGGAATCATACGAAGGATAGCGTCTGGTGCACCTAGCGCTACAAGTGGCCATTGCACCCAACCCACGAGCGGGGGGTGATCAAAGTAGCTCCAGTCCAGACGGACGGCATAGTAGGCGTAATGCGCTTCATCGACGGAGAGGGTCAGCAAAGTGGCGAATACGGCATGCACGCATAAGCCAAGCGCGAGAAGGGCGAGCAGTCGTTGGGTCGGATGCCATGAGGGTGAATCACCGACAGAGAGGCTAGTATGCGACACGGTCCCGGCTGCTATTGAGCTTGAACGGGTAAAACGCGCCAGGTAATCTGCCGCTTGCCGTCTTGAGCGAGAATCTTGGCGTTGACGCGCTGCACGACAAAGCCCTCGGGTAGGTTTGCTACACCACTCAATGGCAAATAGTGATTGAATTGCACTGCGACGCGAGGTGACGGAATCGTTTCAACGCGCCCGGTAGGCCAGCGGCCCTCGTAAGAGAGTTCGAGCCATCCGGTGAAATCTTGTTTTTCTGGTTTGGCGCGCAGTAACCAGATCAGATAGGATAGCTGCCCGCCTTGTTTTGCTTGCGTAAAGGTGCTCGTGCTGACGCCCACAACGCCGAAACGAGGATCAAAGGGCAATGTTTGAACGATGAGATTCAATTGTTCTTTCATGGGCGCAATAATGGCCTGAGCCGTCGAAAGCTCTTCGCGCAGGTTTTTAATGAGTTCTGCACTCAGCAGGCGCTCGCCCTCGATTGAGCGCGCGTGATTATCTACTTGTGTCTGTAGTGCTTGTCGCTCGGCCGAGACGAGCTTTAGGTCGTCCAGCAGTTTTTGCGCCTGTTCGCTTGTGAGGCGCTTGGCCCCATAGCTTGCTTGAAGAAAAAGTACGCCACCGCCGCCCAGTAGGACACCTAGTAGCAGGATGATGACCCAGCTTGGTATGCGACGCGGACGTCGTCGCGTGTCGTAGGGGGCGGGTTTGAAAACCGCACGTTTTGCTTGAACGCGGATGACCATGGAGAGTTAGAGTTGCTGCTTAAGGCTGTATTCTAACTCCGTCAGACGTTCGGGCGTGCCGACGTCAAGCCAAAAGGTCTTGTGTAGGTCGCCAATGATTTTCTTTTCTACCATGGCCGCACGTAAAAGGGGAGCGAGTTTGGCGGGTTGACCTACGGCCGTATTTGCAAAAAGTGCTGGTTGGTAGACGCCAATGCCAGAGAACGTTTTACGCTCGCCCACTTGGTCGCTTAAATGACCATCACTAAGTCGGACAAAGTCACCGTGCGGATGGTGTGCTGGGTTATCGACCAAAAGTAGCCAAGCGAGCTGTTTAGTTTGACGGAGTTGCTCGGAAATTGTGTGGGCAGCCAAGGGGTTCCAGTCGCACCAAATGTCTCCATTGATGACCAAAAATGGATCGGCACCAAGCAGTGGCCCCGCTGTGGCGATTCCTCCTGCCGTTTCGAGGGCGACGGGTTCGGGTGAGTAGCGGATCTGCACGTTAAAAGCCGAGCCATCGCCAAGCGCTTCTTCGATACGGTTCCCGAGCCAGGCATGGTTGATCACAATATCGGTGATCCCGGCTGCAGCGAGCTTTTCAAGATGCCAAACAATCAGCGGTTTGCCCGCAACCGGCAACAGTGGTTTGGGAAGATGGTCGGTCAGAGGCCGCATGCGTTCGCCTCGACCTGCCGCCAGAATCATTGCCCGCATTAGAAGGTGTATCCAACTTTGGTCTGAACATGGTCCAATTGATCCAAAATACGGACCAAGGGTTTAAAGGCAATATAGCGTCCAGCCACTTGCCGCACGTATTGATTGACGCGCGGGATGTGTGCCAAATAGCCAGCCTTGCCGTCACGGTGGTTTAGCCGGGCGAAGACTCCCAAAATACGAAGATTACGCTGCAGGCCCATCCACTCGTAATCCCGATGAAAATCTGCAAAGTCGTTGGGTACTGGTAGGTTATTTTTACGCGCTTGCTCCCAGTAGCGAATCGCCCAGTCTATTTGCTGCGGTTCTTCCCAAGTGGTTCTGGCATCCATGACAATAGAGACGAGGTCGTAGGTAATGGGTCCTGCGACCGCGTCTTGAAAGTCGAGTATTCCTGGATTGACGCCGAATCTGGCGTCCTCACAGAACATTAAGTTGGGCGAGTGGAAGTCTCTGTGAACGAATACCTGTGGCTGTGCTGCGTTATGTTTGACTAACAAATCAAACACGGTATTGAGT
>CAJBTJ010000266.1 GCA_903958565.1 uncultured beta proteobacterium | reverse complement strand
CGATCTATTGCGTATGCTGATGTAGGTATTCGCGACCTCCGACGCAAGTGACGTGTCCGCAGCATAAAACGCGGCAGCCGTTGCAATCAGTGACGAACTAGCGCTTTCGATACCACGCCGGTACTTGCCCCAAAAGTCGATTTCCCAATTCGCTTGCACGATCAAACTTTGCGAGTTCGAGTAAGGAGAGGCACCCGTCGCCTGGGTCAACGCAGAAGGCTGGTTTGTCCGTGCCGCACTCCCCCCGAGCCCCAATGTCGGCAACAAAGTTGCATCTGCAACACCGAGGGAGGCACGCGCCTGATAGATCCGCAAGGCAGCATTTTGCAAGGACAAGTTATCCTTTGCTGCACGTGCGAGCAAGGTCGATAAGGTCGGGTCTTTGAAGGACAGCCACCACTGAACCGGATTCAATAACGTACCCGGATGCGTGGGAATCGCTTCGGTAAATTCAGATTTGCTGGACTGAGTAAACTGGGCCTGCACTTTGGAGTCAGGACGTAAAAAGTCCGGCCCCACCGTGCATCCAGATAGGACTCCAATGCTGACTAATAAAAATGGTAATAAATATTTACCTTTATTATCAATCATATACATCATATATCCAACAAATTGGTTTATTTTAACTTTCCGCAATCTATGCTCAATCTACCTTAGCGCCAGAGACCTTGACGATCTCCGCCCATTTCTTGATGTCTGCCTGATGCACGCGCACAAAAGCGGCAGGGCTGGAGTCGGCTGCCGGGGTAATGCCCTGAGTATCGATCAACCAAGTCTTAAACTCAGGCGTGGTGACGATCTTCAACACTGCGTCGCTCATCTTTTTTGTGACCTCAGCTGGCAATTTTGCAGGTCCAAACAGGCCGTACCACGTACTACTTTCAAAACCAGGCAACTTACAGGCTTCGGCGGTAGTTGGTACATCCGGCAGAGCCGCCAAGCGTTGTGAACTTGTGACGGCCAACGCCATCGTGCGCCCGCCTTTTACCGAGGCAATCGCTGGGGCACTTTGATTGAAGAACAGATCAACGTCGCCGCCTAACAAAGCAGACATGGCTGGCCCTTGCCCACGGTAAGGCACGTGCACAATATCAATTTTTGCCGCATTCGCGAACTGTGCAGCGGACAGATGCGTGGAGGCACCATTTCCGGTCGAAGAATAATTAAAAGATCCGGGCTTGGCGCGAATCGCTGCCAATAGATCGGTACATGTTTTTATATCCGGATGTTTTTTAGGATTAATCAACAGCACGTTGGGGACATCACCCAACAAGGCGATGTGCGTAAAGTCCCGCTCAACATCGAAACTCAGCTTGTTATAAAGCGCCGCATTAATCGCGTGTGTCCCTGCCGTACCGAGCAAATAGGTATAGCCGTCGGGCGTCGAGCGCGCCACGAGATCAGACGCAATGTTACCGCCCGCCCCTGTCTTGCTGTCAACAACGATTGGCACGCTCAGAGACTTCGTGAGCAGATCACCCAGCTTGCGGGCATAAATATCGGTTCCCGCGCCACCTGGAAAGCCGCCGATGATCGTGATTGCACGGCTCGGCCACGCATCAGACTGCGCCCCAGTAGTCGCAGAAAACATCGTCAATACCACCACGGCTGCAAATTTAAACTTGTTAACGATATTGTTCATACAAATCTCCAATTAACGAATGCTGCCCTGACCGGAAATCCGGCGGCAGTGATTTAAAGAGGCTTCGATCAAGTTATCACTTGCCTCGGGCGTGCGGAACGCCGAATGGGCAGACAACGTGACATTCTCAACCTTGGTAAAAGCGTGATCCTTGGGGAGAGGCTCAATATCAAACACATCTAACCCAGCATGTCCGACCTTTCCGGAAGCAAGCCCCTCAAGCAAGGCGACTTCGTCGATCACCGCTCCGCGCGCAGTATTAATCAATATGACACCATCCTGCATCTTCGCGATCCGCTCACGGGATACAAAGCCGCGGGTTTCATCGTTCAAGAGCAGATGCAATGAAATCACGCGACTGCGACGCAACAACTGATCTAGCTCCACGAATTCGACGCCAGAGTGTTTTTTAGGCGAACGGTTCCAGGCCAGCACCTCCATGCCCGCGCCCAGCGCGAGACGAGCCATTTCAGCCGCAATGCCACCAAAGCCAATCAGGCCTAACGTTTTACCCGTTAGCTGTACGGCATCGGTTCGTAGCCATTTGCCCGCGCGCATGCCGCGGTCCATCAAGGCGAAACCTTTGGCGCTCGCCCACATTAGGGCAAATGCACACTCAGCCACCGCCGTATCGCCATAACCCTTGATGATATGGACTTCAATGCCCACCTCGGCGAGTTCCTCAGGGTTCATATACGAACGCGCACCCGTGCCGAGAAAAACAATATGTTTCAGGTTTTTGCATTGGCGCGCGATCGCTGTGGGCACCGAGGTGTGGTCGACAATCAAGATCTGCGCATCACCCATGACCGCAGGGATTTGCTCTGGCGTAATCTCCGCCTGTCGGTTAATCACGTAGGGGATGTCATCGGGTTGGTGTAGCCGTTGCGCAACGTCTGCCAAAGAGGGGTTTGCGTCAATAAACACGGCTTTCATTCGATAACTCCTTGGTCCAGAAACAGGCAACATGCGAGCATGCCGCGCAAAAGAGCAATCATACCGGACACTGAGGAGGCAAATATAAGTTTTTCCTAAGAAAACCCGGTCAAATGCTACGATACTAGCCTTGCATTCAACGCTTTTTAAGCTCCCCAAAAATGATTCCGGCTGATCTGCAAGATGATAGTGAAGACTCCAGTTTCACACCGGAGCAACGCAAACGGGCAGCAGACAAAAGCACTTGGGTAAGCGTGGCAGTCAATACCGTCATGTCAATTACCCAGATCGTGGTCGGCATCTTAGCCAAGTCACAAGGTCTGATCGCCGACGGCATCCACTCTCTATCTGATTTGATTGGTGACTTTGTGGTCCTCTTTGCGAGCCACCATGGTCAGAAGGACGCAGACCCAGAGCACCCCTACGGGCACCAGCGCTTCGAAACCGCAGCCTCCGTGTTTCTAGGCGCCCTACTGATTTCTGTTGCGATAGGCATGCTGTGGGCCTCATTCGACAAACTAAAGGATCCCGCTTCCATCCAAACCGTGCATGCCTCCGCTCTGTGGGTCGTTGTCGCCGCGCTCATCTTAAAAGAACTTTTATTTCGCTACATGTTGCGCGTGGCCAAACAAGTCAAATCCAGTATGTTGGTTGCCAATGCTTGGCATGCGCGTTCAGATGCCGCCTCCTCACTCGTTGTAGCCATCGGGATTATCGGCAACCTTCTTGGCTACCCGATCCTCGACCCTATCGCAGCCTTGTTCGTCGGCTTAATGATCGGCAAAATGGGCTGGAAGTTCGGCTCGAGTGCCTTTCATGATCTGATGGATCGCTCGGCAGACGAGCAGGAAGTCATCGCCATCACTGCAACCCTGATGCAAACACCTGGTGTGCTCGGCGTTCACGATGTGCGCACGCGCAAGATGGGGGATATGATTCTGGTCGATGCGCACATTGAAGTCGATGCCTATCTCACCGTTGAAGTCGGGCACGATATAGGCCTAGCCGCACGTCAAGCGGTAATGCAAAGACATCGTGTATTGAATCTCATGACGCACATCGACCCGGTTCCTTCAAAGACAGATGTGCACCTTACTTCCACCATCGGAAAAGCAACGGTTTGAGCGACCATGGCAAAGAATTTAAACACACAGCCTGAATCCCTATTCGAGAAAATCTGGGCGCGCCACGTCATCGTCGAACGCGCCCCTGGCCCCTCACTCCTTTATATCGATCGCCACATCATTCACGAAGGCTCCTTTCATGCGTTTGCTCAACTGAAAGAAAGAGGCCTCAGCGTTAAAAACCCAAAACAGGTTTTTGGTGTGGCCGACCATTACGTTCCGACCAATAGTAGAGACCCGAATGAGGCTGTCACGCGCGAAGTGACAGAAATGATTCTGCGCTTTGACGACAATATGCGATGGAGCCGTGCCAATTACTTCTCTATCAGTGATCCTCGCCAAGGGATCGTGCATGTCATCGGGCCCGAGCAAGGCATCTCACTGCCTGGCCTGACCATCACCTGCAGCGATAGTCATACCTCTACCCACGGCGCGTTTGGCGCTATCGCGTTCGGCGTAGGTCAATCTGAAAGTTGCCATATCTTGACGACCCAGTCACTTTGGCAAACCAAACCTCCCTGCACAAGAATTGAGTTGCAGGGCACACCTGGACCGGGCGTGAGTGGCAAAGATATTATTTTGGCGATCATCGCGATGCTTGGATCGTCCGGTGCCACCGGACAGGCCATTGAGTATTGTGGATCAGCGCTACAAGCACTCACCATCGATGATCGACTCACCATGTGTAATATGACAATCGAGGCGGGCGCACGCTTTGGAATCATGGCACCCGATGACACGATCTTCGACTATTTATACGGACGCCCATTTGCCCCACAACAGGCAGAGTGGGATGCAGCGGTCAGCACCTGGCGCAAACTCTTTTCCGATGAGCACGCGCAGTACGCGCGCACGCTTTCCATTGACGTGAGCGCTCTATCACCCATGGTGACCTGGGGCACAAGCCCCGAGCAAGCGCTCCCCATTTCATCATGTGTTCCAGCCATCAGCTCGGGAGACTCTAGCGCATACGCAGCGATGGAGTACATGGGCGTCACACCTGGACAGCCACTGAGTACGCTCAAGATCGATCGCGTATTTATTGGCTCCTGCACCAACGCACGCTTAAGTGACTTACAAAACGCCGCTGAGATTCTACGAGGACGTAAGTCGCAGGTGCCAGGGATAGTTGTTCCCGGATCTATGGCAGTTAAGCGCGATGCGGAGGCGCAGGGCCTGCACAACGTGTTTATCGATGCGGGCTTAGAGTGGCGCGACGCGGGCTGCTCCATGTGCGTCGGGATTAATGGGGATTTGGCAAATCCAGGCGAACGTGTAGCCTCCACATCAAACCGGAACTTCGTCGGACGGCAGGGGCCCGGGGTTCGTACGCACTTGATGAGCCCTGCTATGGCGGCCGCTGCGGCCGTGACCGGCTACCTAACTGACGTGCGTAGTCTGAGCAAGGAGTAAACAAATGCGAGCTTTCACGCAAATGCAAGGTATCGCGGCCACAATCGCCGGTAAGAACGTGGATACCGATCAAATCATTCCCGCGCGCTATCTAAAGCGTAGTCGCACTGACCCGCAGTACGCTGACTATCTCTTTCATGACTTGCGCTTTAACGATCGCGACGAGGCAGACCCTGCGTTTATTCTGAATCAACCTGTATTCCGCGACGCGAGTATTCTTATCGCGGACGAGAACTTCGGGTGTGGGTCATCGCGCGAAGCGGCAGTTTATGCGTTAGAAGCGTTCGGTATTCGAGCCGTTATTGCACCAAGCTTCGGCGATATTTTTTTTAATAACTGCTTGAAGAATGGCGTGCTGCCAATACGACTACAACAAGTCGACATCGACTTGCTCTCGGGGTCTGGGCCAGTTCGAGCTAGTGACACGGCCGATTCCCTCAGTCCGCTTAACATTAAAATTGATCTACAAGCTTCTACTGTCCAAGCGGTTTCTAGCCCTACCGCTATTCGCTTCAGCATAGATCCCTTTTGGCAAGAATGTCTGATGAAAGGGTTAGACGAGATTGACTTGACACTGAGCTATCAATCGTCGATCGACGCGTTCGAGAGCGCACATCTTGCCGGCTCACCCTGGTTAACACACGCACACAAATAACGCCATGTCACTCCCTCTTACCGGCCTGCGGGTCATTGAACTCGGGCAACTCATCGCTGGCCCCTTCGCATCGAAGATTCTCGCTGAATTTGGCGCGGATGTCATTAAAGTTGAGCCACCCGCGGGCGGAGACCCCTTGCGTGGATGGCGCCTGATTCATGAGGGTACCTCAGTATGGTGGGCGGCACATGCGCGCAACAAGCGGTCCCTAACACTTGATCTGCGCACTCCAGAAGGCCAGGGAGTCGTGCGAGAGCTCGCAAAGGATGCAGATATCTTGATAGAGAACTTCCGTCCTGACGGCATGGAAAAATGGGGGCTTGGTTTCAAAGATCTCCATGCGATCAACCCCAAGCTCATCATGCTTCGTGTTTCGGGTTACGGCCAAACAGGCCCCTATCGGGATCGGCCAGGCTTTGGCGTAATCGGCGAGGCAATGGGCGGACTGCGCTACCTGAGCGGTGAGCCCGGGCGCCCTCCTGTGCGTGTCGGTGTTTCCATCGGAGACACCTTATCTGGTCTGCACGGCGTCATTGGTGTCATGATGGCACTGCGCCATCGCGAACAACAAGGCGGTTTGGGCCAGGAGGTTGACGTCGCACTCTACGAGTCAGTCTTCAACATGATGGAGAGCCTCTTGCCGGAGTATTCCAAGTTTGGCGCCGTCCGTCAGCCATCCGGTGCGAGCATGCCAGGTATCGTTCCGACCAATGCCTACCTTTGCAAAGATGGCCGTTACGCGTTGATCGCGGGCAACGGTGACAGCATATACAAGCGGCTAATGGAGTCCATCGGTCGTCCAGATCTGGCAGCCGATCCAGCGCTCGCAAACAACGTAGGACGCGCTGCAAACGTTGACCTTATCGATCAAGCCATTTCGGACTTCACGCTCCAGCACGATTTAGACGCCATACTGGATTTGATGAACAAAGCGGGCGTGCCCGCAGGTAAGAGTTACGACGCCGCGGATATCGCTAACGATCCACACTACCAAGCACGAGAGATGATTCTAGAAGCAAAGCTGCCCGATGGCTCAAGCGTAGCGGTTCCAGGGATTGTTCCGAAGCTGAGCGCTACACCAGGGCAAATTAATCGCGAAGCACCTACGCTAGGTCAACATACAGGCGAGATCTTAGATGCACTAGGCATCGATGCGACCAAGCAGGCCGAGTGGAAGTCGCGTGGCATTACTTAAAAAGCGAAGTAACTAAATTGAACGGCCTGAAGTAAAAAACCGCTCGAATGAGCGGTTTTTTTGAGCGGTCGTGATTAAACGACGTGCACTTCAAATTCGCCCAACCCCTCGACACGGCCGATCATCTTGTCGCCCTTGACCACAGCACCCACGCCCTCAGGTGTACCCGTAAAAATCAAGTCACCCGCTTTAAGCTCAAACAAACCAGATAAGTAAGAGATACTTTCTGGAATGCTCCAGATCAACTGTGTGAGATCGCTAGACTGTTTCTGCACGCCATTCACATGCAAGGAAATACTACCTTTGGACAGCACGCCAGTCGCCGCAATAGGATGAATTGGACCAATAGGGCCGGACTGATCAAATCCTTTACCAACTTCCCAAGGGCGGCCTTGTTTTTTCGCCTCGTTCTGCAGGTCGCGGCGTGTCATGTCTAGACCCAACGCATAACCAAAAATACACTTATTCGCTTGATCAACAGCAATATCACGCCCACCACTCCCTAACGCAACAACTAATTCCATCTCATAGTGGAGATTCGATGTTTTGCTTGGGTAAGACATCTTGCCTGCCTGCCCCGCTGCTATCGACACGAGCGCATCAGCAGGCTTACAGAAAAAGAAAGGATCTTCCCGTCCTGTAAATCCCATCTCCTTGGCGTGCTCAGCATAATTGCGCCCGACGCAATACACGCGACGTACTGGAAACAAAGACTTACTACCCACAACGGGCAAGCCCTGCGTAGGCTCGGGAGAAAAAACATAGTCAGACATGAGAACGCTTCCTGGATATTTGGTTGTGAAGGTATATATAAACGACGAACACTTTAACTGCAAAAAATAGATCAAATTCCGGTCAGCCAGAGCACTCACTCAGGCATCCACTACTTGTCGGGGGTATTGGTCCGTTTGGGATCCGGCAAGGTGCTCACTGGAGCAGGCTCACCTAAGTGGGGTACGGGTGCGCTATCAAAATAGTCGTAAATGTTATCTTGTGGGGGTACCGTTTTTTCCGCAGCGGCTTTTGACAGAGACGCACCTGGCAGGGTCGTACGATCTGCATTCCAATCCGCAGGAAATCCTGTGTCGGCAAGGTAGGTCAGACCTTCTGCATGTAACAGACCCGGGTCTGACTGCGTTTCTGCAGCAGGTAGCAAAAGCTCCTGGGCCAGAACCGGTATAGCCACCCCAAGCGTCGTGGCCGCTCGCCACTGCATCGCCGCATCTTGCGGTCGATTAATTTTGTCGTAGAGAGAGGCGAGTGCCACATGCACACGTGCATCACTTCGTCGAGCTAAGCTACGCACGAGATAGCTCTCCGCCTGCCCCCAAATCTGACCAGAGAGGCACAGATTGCCAATCGTCGCTAACAGATCAGGGTCGCTTGGACTTTTTTGAAGCCAGGCCTCAGCTTTCTCTAAACGTCGCGTGACTTGTGAAGACTCGGCCCGCGCATAGGCAGCAAGCAGCCTAGGGTCAAATGAAACAGCAATGGCTTGCTCGAGTACACGCGAAGACTCATCGAGTTGACCGATCACTTCAAAGCCTTGTGCTCCGGCGAGCGCGACCTCGGGCAACACCCGTTCTGAAGACTTTAGGTCGGACCATATTTTTTGCCAGGTGCCCGCATGCAGTGTCTCGCGGATCCGCGCTGCGGCCGCGAGCTCGATCACTTGTCGCGCCTCGGTGTCGTGCAGCGCACCGCGACGATTTAATGTTCGAGCAAGGGCAAACACCTGCTCATGCCGATTCAATTGCCGATAGACGCGCAAGAACAGTCTGAGCGCATGCACCTGCTTGGCGCCTGATTTCTGTAACGTATTGAGTTCCGCTAGTGCTTTATCCGCCAGACCCTGATCCAGATAAAGTTCGGCAGCCACTGCGGAGACCGCCTCGCTTAATGAGACATCCTCTCTTGCCTTATCCTTCGCTGACGCAATCAGTCCGTCACGTCGATCATATTCACCGAGGGCATGCGCTGCTCGGGCTGCGGATAACGCCGCAAGGACACTTTGATTGACGCTCTTGCTGCGTCCGAGCAGTTTCGTCAAATCCTTTTCTGCATGGGCGTACCGACCCTCTAATAGCTCCGTCCAGCCCTGCTCAAGCAGTTCGTGATCTCTACGCAAGGCGCGACGACGACCCCACGCTTTTACTCGGAAAGGTATGTCCAATGCGAGCGCCACTAAACGAAGCGTGAGATACATCAACAAAAAGCTCGCTACTGTCGCGAGCACGGCAAACGGTAAGGAAACCTGAATTCGCCAGTCATTGACCAGTACGAGCACATGTCCAGTGTTCTCGCGCAAAATCACAGCCAGCACGACGGCAACTGTTGCTAAAACAAGTGTCCACACCAAGAGCCGCATGCTTATTGCCCGCCCTTGGGAACCACGTCGCTTTGACGAACAGCCTCGAGTGCCGAAAAGCTTTCCGTTATATCAGGCATCGAGATCGCAACATTCGTCGCAGCAAGCTCCCGTAAGACACGCAAGGCATTTAAGGTTTCGGGTGACTTAGCATCGTAGCGAGACGCAACCGCGCTCTCAATCGTGGAAAGTTCAAGGCGCCAAATTGTCGACTGATGCATCAACAATGCCATTTGCGCAGTCAGGATGCGGGCGCGTAAATTTGCTCTTAACAGTGTGCCTTGCTCAGGACTCATCAACAGAGCATTCTTGTCCGTGACACGCTGCACGCTGATCACATCTGACAATTCACGTACCAAAAAAGCCGCGGAATGTTTGAGAGAAACTCGGATCTGTTGCCACGCAGACTCCCACCACGCTTGTCCGGGATTCATAGACTCCGCTGGACTAGGTTTGACCGGGGCGGAGACGAGAGCGGACTGCGTCGCTCCGTTCCGATCTCTGGCGGACATCAGGCCTGGCACCGTAGCATCGGGAACAAGCAAGGGCGCACGACCCAAAAGGGTTGTCAATTGCTCGAGCTTGGCCGAAACACCTGGGATATCGACAGTTGTCACCCCACGCAATCGATCTAGGTCCGCACTGATCGCACGTTGCAATGAAGCAAAGCGTGGACGATCCGCACGTACCAACATCGACAACCCGTGTTCAAGTGCCAAAATTGCATTGTTGACGTTTCCGGAGACGCGTAGTTGCTGCCCCGCTACGGTCAATAGCCGATCTACATCATTAGCGAGCATGGAGTCTTCCATGCCCCGATTAAAGTTTTGCCAAAGTTGTTCAAGCGCGGCGAACTGACTCTGCGCATCACGCAGCGCGGCTTCCGCCTGTTGGATACGTACTTGTTGCGCGTCGAGCACGACAAGCGCCTGTTTTACGTCGCGACGGGCATCGTCAGCCGTGTTTTTTAACGCTAGGACTTGGGCACCAATTTGCTTAGTCGCCGTCTCAAAACGCTGTTGAGCAAACCACGCACCTGCCGCCGCCACCAAAGCTAGCAATAAGAAAATGATGGCCAAGGTTGATGCTAACGACAACCCGGTCGACTGACGACGGCCGCGAACCGCGGCCGGGGCCGGCTGGTTCATAGCGGCCGAGGCGCCGGACGGCGTTGCGGGAGAAACAATAGGCGAGATGTCAGTCATAGGAATATTGTAGTCGCAAGCCGCATAAAACAGTCATTTACGCAAGGCTATCGCTACTGGTCGCAACCGCGAATCTGATCAAAACACAACACAATGTCGGTATCCTCTGGTTGGCAAAGGTGCGTCCGACAGGTGCCAGGCTCTACCTCGAGCGCTGACTCAAGCGCCTGAACCAAGCGCTCATGGGTCAGCACAAACTGCCCCGAGAGAAACCAATCCACCAGTCCAATCCTTTGAAGCTGCTGCGTGACGGCCGTTATCCCATGCGCGCTAGTGAGTAACCAGGCCACCTGCACTGACGCGTCAGCCCACTGCCTGAACTTCGTCACAGTTTCCTCGGACCATTCGGCGTAAACCCGCTCATAGGCCTGATGCGTCAATACCTCAACACCTGCTTGATTGAGCTTTTCTGAAAGCCAGTCTCGCCCATCTTGTCCACGAACGATCAAGACTTTGCGCAAAGGCGCTTTCAACGCTTGCAACAACGGCCAAAGTGCTTCGGAATCTCTGGCACTCTCAGCATCCGGATACAGAATATTGGAGACCGTGGCGCACGTTCTTCTGAGGGCCTGCGCGGTAGCCGGTCCCATACAGCCCACCCGAACACTCGCGGGCCAAACGAACGCTGGTCCGAGCTGAGCGAAGTAAGCATTGACGGCAGCTCTACTGACAAACACCACCAAATCATAGGATGCCGGATCAGGAAGTGTCTGCGCACTGAGCACGGAGCAAGAGTGAATCTCAAGAGCTGGGCACTCGTGAACGGCCCATCCCCGACGGATCAGTGCATGCATCACATCGACGTTACGTCCTGCAGGACGCGTCAATACAGCAAGCTGTGCAGCCCCGGTCATTGGTGAAGCGACCTCAAGGCGAGACCGCCAAACTATCTAATATGACCCCAGCGCCCTGATCCAAAAGCTCTTGGGCTACACGCTGCCCGATGCGTTCGGCCTGCGCGCTCGGCCCCGTCGCCTGCGCGCGATAAATAGTTTGCCCATCGGGCATCGCCACAAGCGCACGAATGAATACCGTCTGGCCTTGCACCTCAGCGTAGGCGGCTAACGGCACCTGACACGAACCACCCAGCGCACGAGAGACCGCACGCTCAGCCATTGCACAGACAGTCGTCTGAGGACAGGCCAGTGGCGCGAGAAGTTCTAGCAAATCCGCACGCGTGTGCAAGATCTCAATGCCCAGCGCACCTTGCCCTGCGGCGGGGAGCGAATCAGACACCGACATACGCTCGCGAATGCGATGTCCGAGCTCGAGGCGCTCAAGTCCAGCCGCAGCAAGAATAATTGCCGCGTACTGACCCGAATCGAGCTTACCCAAACGCGTGTCGAGATTGCCACGCAAGGGCTCAATCACAAGCGTTGGGAATCGAGCACGCAACTGCGCTTCGCGACGCAAGCTCGATGTGCCAACCACTGAACCAGTTGGCAACTCTGCGAGCGATGCGTACGCATTCGACACAAATGCATCGCGGCAATCGCCTCGTATCAACACCGTCGAGAGTTCGAACGGGGCTGCAATGTCTACGGGCACATCTTTAAGGGAATGGACAGCTAAGTCAGCACGCCCATCAAGCAAAGCATTCTCGAGCTCTTTAATAAAAAGCCCTTTGCCGCCAATTTTTGCCAAACTACGATCTAAGATCTCGTCGCCACGCGTGCTCAGCTTGAGCAACTCAACCTGAGTACCTGGATACAGGGCGAGCAAGCGGGCTTGAACGTGCTCCGCCTGCCAGAGTGCAAGCCGACTGGCACGCGTCGCAATAACGAGTTTACGGGCTACCAAGTTCGTTGCTCTTAGCGCAAGTAGTTCAGGCCAATCGTCAAAATGATGCCGATCAACGCCAACAACATTAAGCCTTGCAGAATAGTGCGACTGCCTTGTGCGGGTTTGGGCGAGTTCATGTTGCGTCCAATAGGTTGTAACAGTCAAATGACCTAAACAGCATAGCAAGCGGCAAGACCACTCCGCTTGCTATGTTGATCGCACACGCGCCATCGCGTCTGCGCTTACTTCAATACTGATTTAAGAAGCTTACCCATTTCTGATGGGTTTTTCGTCGTACGAATTCCGCAAGCTTCCATGATTTCGAGCTTGGCATCAGCAGTGTCCGCACCACCAGAAATCAACGCACCTGCATGGCCCATACGCTTGCCTGCCGGAGCGGTGACACCTGCGATGAAGCCGACCATTGGCTTCTTCATGTTGTCCTTCGCCCACAGCGCAGCGTTGACCTCATCTGGGCCACCGATCTCACCAATCATGATCACAGCATCCGTTTCGGGATCATCGTTAAAGAGCTTAAGCACATCGATATGCTTGAGTCCATTAATCGGGTCGCCGCCGATACCGACCGCGCTAGATTGCCCCAGACCCAGCTCAGTGACTTGCGCGACAGCTTCGTATGTCAACGTGCCGGAACGGCTCACGATACCCACACGGCCTTTGCGATGAATGTGACCCGGCATGATGCCAATCTTAATTTCGTCGGGCGTGATCAAGCCGGGGCAATTTGGTCCAAGCAACAAGGTCTTGCTCTTACGCTCGGCCATACGGTGTTTGATTTCAAGCAGATCCCGAACGGGGATGCCTTCGGTAATGCAAATCACGAGATCTAACTCTGCTTCGATACCTTCCCAAATCGCTGCACCAGCCCCTGCTGGCGGCACATAAATCACCGAAACGTTGGCGCCTGTTTGCGCCTTAGCATCTTTCACCGAGGCAAAAATCGGAATGCCTTCGAAGTTCTCGCCGGCTTTTGTAGGATGCACACCGGCAACGAATGCTGCCTGGCCATTCGCATATGCACGCGAAGTGCGCGTGTGAAACTGACCTGTTTTACCAGTAATACCCTGGGTGATAACTTTTGTATCTTTATTAATTAAGATAGACATGTTGGAATCCGTAACAAATTATTTGGCGGCTGCGACAACGCGAGTGGCGGCATCCGCCATCGTATCTGCGCTGATGATAGGAAGGCCTGATTCGACCAACATTTTCTTGCCCAGCTCTTCATTGGTGCCCTTCATACGTACAACCAAAGGCACACTCAGATTGACCGCCTTGCAGGCAGTGATCACACCCTGAGCGATCACATCGCAACGCATGATGCCACCAAAAATGTTAACCAAAATAGCTTTGGTTCCCTTGTTTGCCAACATGATTTTGAACGCTTCGGTCACACGCTCTGCCGTGGCGCTGCCGCCGACATCAAGAAAGTTTGCGGGCTCGCCACCAAACAGCTTGATGGTGTCCATCGTGGCCATCGCTAATCCAGCACCATTGACCAAGCAGCCAATATTGCCATCAAGTTGAATGTAAGCGAGCTCATGTTTGCTCGCCTCGATTTCAGCAGGATCCTCTTCATCTAAGTCGCGATAGGCAACGATCTCTGGATGTCGGAATAATGCGTTGCTATCAAAGTTGAATTTTGCATCCAAGGCAATGATGTCACCCGAACCCGTCAAAATAAGCGGATTAATCTCTGCTAACGAAGCATCGGTATCCCAATAGGCTTTGTAGAGCTTCTGAAACTCAGCCGCAGCCTTGCCCACAGAAGCCTCAGGTACGCCAATGCCACGCGCGAGTGTGCTTGCCTCAGCATCTGTTAACCCAACACCTGGATTCACAAATACCTTCAAAATCTTTTCAGGATGATGCTCAGCAACTTCTTCGACATCCATGCCACCTTCGCTGGAGGCCATCACGCAGACCCGTTGTGTGCCCCGATCTGTGACAATACCCACGTAATACTCTTTCTTAATATCTGCACCCTCTTCGATCAGCAAGCGACGCACTTTTTGCCCTTGAGGACTAGTCTGGTGCGTGATCAGCTGCATGCCGAGGATCTCGGAAGAAATTTTGCGGACCTCATCGATCGAGCGAGCGAGTTTGACCCCTCCTCCTTTCCCACGACCGCCCGCATGAATCTGGGCTTTGACAACCCAAACCGGACCGCCAAGCTTTTGCGCTGCGCTCACGGCTTCATCGACGCTGAATACCGGGATGCCTTTGGGGACAATAACGCCAAACTGTCTTAGCAACTCTTTGCCTTGATACTCATGGATTTTCATGGGGTTGCTTTCCGTCCAAATAAACTAAATACGATTCCTGACCATCAAAACGCTATGCACCAGGGCCTAAGTTGAAGTCTGTGTTTGTTCTGCTACATACCACTGGGGATAATGCTCTTTTGTGACAACGCCATCAAGTCGCCAGGCGTGGCAGCCACCCAACTGGAATGGCTTGCGCCCCGCGTTTTCGGCTTCTGAGCGCTTCATCCCTGACATGCTTTGTACTGCAGCAGTCGGTAATACTGTTGCTAGCTCTGTCATATGCGTGCAGCCCGCCGTTCGGCCAAAGCGCTCCTTGACCTGTTGTCGAAAGCTCTTGAGTAAATTCATCCCAACCAAATCCTGATACGCCGTTGTCACGGAGGTGCACGGCTCACCGAAGGGCGACGCATCGTACATGGCAAAGGCTTGCTTGATTTCATAACTCGTATCAATCGTAATACGGATATGCATGTGGTGGAACGGTTTGCGGGCTGGCTGTTCGGTTCCGTTGCGCTTGACGTATGAGTAAGACTTATCGTCGATAAGCTCAGCTTCAAGGTCCCATAAGCCATCTTCGCGTTCAAACGAATGCACTTGAATCGAGCGATTGTGCATCGGCTTGCGGGGATAATCTGGCTTTGGCAGGGGCATACGACTCAGTGTATCTTTTGACACAATGCAGCAAAGCCACGGAGTATAGCGCAGAGGATGAGCTCGGAGCTACAGATCCGACGGCTCCCAACCACCTAAGACCGTGCGGATCACATCGCTAGAAAACCCACGCGAATGTAAAAACCGACCTTGACGGGCATATTCCGCAGCATCACCGGACCGTGGAAGATTGGCAAACTTTTTTTGCCAGACTCCCCGAGCACGCTCGAGCTCAGTTAACTTAAGTTGTTCTTGAACCCTGGCCACCTCTGGCGCCGATACCCCGCGTTGACGAAGGTCTTGGCTAATCCTTGCTGCGCCGTGAAGACTAGACTTGCGATGCACCCAGCCCTGGGTGTAACGCTCATCGGATTGCCAGCCGTTTTTTGAGAGTTCGTCTAGAACGCCAGAGAGCTCTTCTGCTGACTCAGCAAAAGGAGCTAACTTTCTCTCTAGTTCGAACCGGCTATGCTCGCGCCTAGACAGCAACCCAACAGCTCGGGCCTTGAGGGAAAGACCCGAGCCTTGCTTAGATGTCATCCTCGCTATCGGGCTCGGCTGCCGCTAATTTTGTTGCCTTGCTCGTGCTGGCTTTTGCTGTGGCAGCCGCCGCAGTACCAACCGCCGGAGCGCGGGGCACAACGCCTAGTTTTTCCCGTACCCGATTTTCAATGTCGATGGCCATGGCGGGATGCTCTCGCAAATACTCACGCACGTTATCCTTGCCCTGACCAATACGCTCACCGCTGTAGCTAAACCAGGCACCCGCTTTGTCAACGATACCGGCTGTCACGCCGAGATCAATGATCTCACCTTCACGTGAGATCCCTGCGCCATACATAATGTCAAATTCGGCCTGTTTGAAAGGCGGCGCAATTTTATTCTTCACAACTTTGACGCGTGTTTCGTTACCCACGACTTCATCGCCCTTTTTAATCGCGCCAATGCGTCGGATGTCCAAGCGAACTGAGGCATAAAACTTCAAGGCATTTCCACCCGTCGTCGTCTCAGGGTTACCGAACATCACGCCAATTTTCATACGAATCTGGTTAATAAAAATAACCATGCAGTTTGTTCGTTTGATGCTAGCGGTGAGTTTGCGCAACGCTTGGCTCATCAGGCGGGCTTGCAGCCCAGGCAGAGAGTCACCCATTTCCCCTTCGATCTCGGCCCTAGGGACCAGGGCGGCGACCGAGTCGATCACGATCAGATCGACAGAGCTCGAGCGCACTAAGGCGTCTGTGATCTCAAGTGCTTGTTCGCCCGTGTCAGGCTGAGAAATCAGCAGATCCGTCAAATTGACGCCCAGCTTGGAGGCGTATTGCACGTCCAAGGCATGCTCGGCATCGATAAAGGCGCATGTTCCCCCTACTTTTTGCATCTCAGCAATCACCTGTAGGGTGAGCGTGGTCTTACCAGATGATTCCGGACCATAAATCTCAATCACCCTGCCTCTTGGCAAGCCGCCGACTCCTAAGGCGATATCCAAACCCAGCGAACCGGTCGAAACAACCTGTATGTCGTGCTCAACCTGATTGTCACCGTAGCGCATGATCGAGCCTTTGCCGAACTGCTTCTCAATTTGAGACAATGCGGCAGCAAGAGCCTTACCTTTCTCTGCAGAGCCGGGCTTCAGTGATTTTTCGTCCATGTCTGGATCCTTGGTGGTGGTGATTACACGTTTGACAAGCAACAAGGTGTTAAATGCTTTACCGTTGCTTGAGTAAAATTATTACATTGGATTGTACTGTATATAAAAACAGTGTCAAGAGATGTCCTGGCAAATTAAAACTAAGTGTTTACCCGTAATCGACTGGATCGATAGCCGTTTGAATCAGCCCCATGCAAGAATATTCACACAAAAATTAGGTTTCATCGCTAAAAAAACCAATGAGAATCTTAATTGCCGAGGATGACAGCATCTTGACCGATGGTTTGACGCGTTCATTGCGCCAAAGCGGTTATGCCGTGGATGCCGTAAGCGACGGGGTCGCAGCAGACTCGGCACTGTCGTCTCAAGAGTTCGACTTATTGATACTGGATTTGGGCCTGCCTCGCATGCCCGGCATCGAAGTGTTGACTAGACTACGCGCGCGCAACTCGCATCTCCCGGTTTTAATTCTGACGGCCGCTGACAGCGTCGAAGAGCGCGTCCGAGGTCTCGATCGTGGGGCTGACGACTACATGGCCAAACCCTTTTCCTTGTCCGAATTAGAAGCGCGGGTGCGTGCGTTGACCCGACGCGGTGCCGGCGGCGGTGGGACCATTCTTAAGCATGGTCGCTTGGAGTTCGATCAAACGGGTCGCGTCGCCTCAGTCGATCAACACGCGCTCGAGCTCTCCGCGCGCGAGGTGAGTTTGCTCGAAATCTTATTAACGCGCACCGGTCGCATGGTCAGTAAATCTCAGATCGTTGACCACCTCTGTGAATGGGGCGACGAGGTAAGCTCAAATGCCATTGAGGTCTACGTACACCGCTTGCGAAAAAAACTCGAACCTAGCGGCGTCAAGATCACCACAGTCCGAGGGCTCGGCTACTGCCTCGAGCGCGACTCGGCTTCTGCGTGACAACCCAGCACGCAAGCGGAAATCCTGAAGCGCTGGAGGTGCTTCGGGCTAAAGCAGATACAACAAGTGTTGGACCAGCCCGTCGGTCGCTCCTGAGCGAAATACTAGATTGGATGCTCGCGCCATTATTTTTGCTCTGGCCCATGAGCATTGCGATCACGTACGTTGTGGCACAGAATCTTGCGAATGCGCCCTACGACCATACACTAGCCAATGCACTACAGGTGCTTGAGCAGCAGATCGAAGCCGATAATGGACTCGTGTCACTGAGGATGTCGACCTCCGCACGACTCGCCTTGCGCACGCGCGAAAAAGACGGGATTTTTTGGAAAGCACTAAACCCCACCGGCGAGTTAATTGGCGGAGATGGTGAATTACCAACTCCCGAACGCACAGCAACGACGCACACGAACACAGTGTATTACTCCACGCAAACGCTGCAAGACTTTGAGATTCGCCTCGCTTACATGTGGACGGACCTAAGTACTCGAAGCACGACGCCCATATTGCTGGTTGCCGCCGAATCGATGGATCGCCGTATCGAGCTTGCCAACAATATTATCAAAGGCGTGATCATTCCGCAGTTCGTGGTACTGCCGATTGCCGTGCTGCTGGTCTGGTTTGGCTTGTCGCGCGGCGTAGCGCCCTTAAGTGCACTACAACGGCGTCTTCGAGCTCGCAGACCTGATGATTTTTCGCCTATCGACGTGCGCGTTGCCCCAAGCGAAATCGGCCCACTCATCGTTGCCATGAACGAACTATTAACTCGCCTAGATTCAACTATGCTCGCACAGCGTCGCTTCGTCGCAGACGCCGCCCATCAACTAAAGACACCGTTGGCCGGACTACGCACGCAAGCCGAACTCGCGATGCGCAACACGCCTTCCGGTGAAACACAAGCCAGTCTCGAACAGATTATTGCGGGCACCTCTCGCGCCACTCGCCTCGTGAATCAACTATTGCTGATGGCCAATGCAGAGAATCCCAACTCAAT
>CAJBTJ010000265.1 GCA_903958565.1 uncultured beta proteobacterium | reverse complement strand
TGCATCGTCGGTGTACCCACCCGGATTAATTGCTTCAAACTTTATATTACTAACCTCGGACCACAGGGCCAAAGCAAGATTAACTGCATCAATCTGCGGTGCTGTCAGTAAACTAAAAGTAGTAAGGTCCTCACCTTGCTCGACATAAGGAGCCGGTGAGGCCCTAAAGCCATACGTCACCGTTGTGCTATCTCCTCTTCCTGGCCCCCAAGCACCTTGGTCGGATAATGCTGCAGCCCCCATTAAAGTACTAAAGTTATTCTGCAAACCTTCGGTGACTTTCAGTCCATATTGACCGCTCAAATCAAAATTTGTTAATGCAAGTTCAAAAGTTACTTTGCCAGAAGATGCTGCTGTAAATTTTTTCTCATACCAATCCGGAGAGGCGCCGTTGTCAGCTAAAGTAACAGGAGAACCATTTTCATCAACTGCGCTGAAATCAGCGTCAAGCAATCGATCTTGACCTACTCCCATGAACGAAATAGAGTAAGTCTGTCCTGCATTTACATCCAGCGTAAAGTAGTCTTTACTGTTGGATTCACCCAAATATCCCGTTACAAAATCTTCTGTTGTGAAAGCAATTGGTGTGTTCGACATGGCTGATTGGCTCGGTTGAGAACTCTATACAAAAAGTAAATATCCATTACCAGCAACTTCTTCCGGTATGGGGCTCCATATACCTGCCCAAGACAGCGAGGTATGCCGCCTAAGAGCCGCAGCATGATCGCGATTGACCTAGCAATAGCCCAAGCTGAGCCAGAGTCTCACTGCGTGGAGAGAAAGTCATCTGCGATCATGCTTCAACATAGCATTTGCTGCCTTCGTAAGGGCGTGTTGCAAATCTGGAGTTATATGCTTAGTACCCACGCCCAAGTGGTCGTGGGTTGCCGCTCAGCAAAGGCTAACACCGATTGTTTGCGTGGTAAGTGCCATGTGTTTATAAATCTACGATTGAGAAGTCGTCAATCAAAAATTAAACGATTTGTGAGCCATTTGTTGATTTGCACCAAAAACCGACCCAATAGGTCAGGATTCAGTGCAAATGAACATAAATCTGCTAAACCCCCCGCAAAAGAGTTACAAAACGTTGACCCATAAGCAATCACTCAACCATCAAAGCGATCTGCGTTCATCACCTTGGCCCATGCAGCGATAAAGTCTTGGACGAATTTTTCTTTATTGTCATCTTGCGCATAGACCTCTGCATAAGATCGCAATATCGAATTCGAACCAAAGACTAGATCGACACGCGTGGCTGTCCACTTCGTTCTGCCGGACTTGCGTTCAACGATGTCATAACTGTTGCGGCCTGTGGGTTTCCATGAGTAGGCCATATCAGTCAGATTCACGAAAAAGTCGTTAGACAGTACACCTTCGCGCTCAGTGAACACGCCGTGTTTCGTGGCGCCATAGTTTGTGCCCAACACACGCATGCCACCGATCAATACTGTCATCTCCTGAGCGGTCAGACCCATCAGTTGTGTGCGATCGAGCATCAGTTCTTCGACACTGACCGCATAGTGCTGTTTGGACCAGTTACGATAGCCATCATGAATAGGCTCAAGCACGGCAAAGGACTCGGCGTCTGTTTGTTCAACCGTTGCGTCACCCCGACCAGGTGTGAATGGAACCGTCACGTTTTGACCTGCCGCCTTGGCTGCCTGCTCAATCCCTACGCTACCAGCCAGCACAATCACGTCAGCAATGCTGGCACCAGTGTCTTTAGCGATCCCTTCCAGCACACCAAGGACCTTTGCCAAACGCTTGGGTTCGTTGCCTTCCCAGTCTTTTTGAGGCGCCAGCCGGATGCGGGCACCGTTCGCACCACCACGCCTATCTGAGCCACGGAAAGTTCGGGCGCTATCCCAAGCTGTCGCAACCATTTCGCTCACCGACAAACCACTCGCGGCAATCTTGGCTTTGACTGCCTTGATGTCATAGCTCGTATTGCCAGAAGGTACTGGATCTTGCCAGATCAAATCCTCTTTGGGTACTTCAGGTCCGATGTAGCGCACCTTAGGTCCCAAGTCACGGTGTGTGAGCTTGAACCAAGCACG
>CAJBTJ010000264.1 GCA_903958565.1 uncultured beta proteobacterium | reverse complement strand
TGGGTAACCGTTGCAGGCTGCAACGCACCGTAGGACAAACGCTGATAGTTCGCCGCAGTCGTGTCCGTCAAACCAAACGCGAAACCAGGGATGGAAACAACCTTATGCTTCTCGGCCATCGCACGATTGAACGCAAGCGGATCTTGTCCCTTTGGAAGACCAGGCAGTTTCATCAGTACATAAAACGCGCCTTGCGTTTGTGGAAACTGCGCCAGATCGCCCAGACTACTCAAGATTTCATACACATCTTTGCGCACGGTCGACAGCGCATCGACTTTGGGTTGCACCCAGGCGCGACCAAACTTCAAGACTTCTGCTGCCAATATCTGTGACGGAATCGGTGCACAAATTAAGTTTGTATCCTGCACTTTATTCATAGCATCGAACAAGTCAGCAGGAAAGACAACGTAACCTAAACGCCAACTCGCCATGCCGTAGTTCTTGGACATTGAAAAGAACGACAACGTATGCTTGTGTGCACCCGGCAACGAGGCCGGTGAAAAATGCTTCACGCCCTCATACGTAAAGTATTCGTAGGCCTCATCACTAAAGTGATAGATACCTTTCGCAGCACACAGCGCATTGACCGCAGTAAGCGATTCTTGTGAGTACACCGCACCGGTAGGGTTGTTTGGGGATACCGTGACAATCGCACGGGTTCTAGGCGTGATTGCAGCGGCTAACGCATTCACGTTCAAGCTCCAGTCTGCATTCGTCGGCACAGGAACCGGCACACAGCCCACCATCCTGATCGCCATTTCTTGATTGAAATAAAACGGCATCGGCAAAATAAATTCATCGCCCGGGTCGCCTACCGCCATGACACAATTAAGGAAAGCCATGTTGCTGCCAGCAGTGGCCATCAAAATGGAATCAGACCCGACGACGATATTGTTTTCCGTGGCGAGTTTTGTTTGCAGGCCTTCAATCAAACTCGGCATTCCAAAGACTGACTGGTATTTATTGAGATTAATGTCACCCATCGCCCCGGGTAGCGCAGCAATGGCCTCAGCCGGCGGGCCGTAATTCACAACGCCCTGCCCTAAAGAAATCGTTCCCGGGTTGTCGCGCACTAAGGCGGCGATTGCAGGAATAATCGGAGCGTCAACCGCATCCATGCGGGAGGAATGGCGTTTCATCATATAAATCTGGGCTACGAGGGTCAAAGGTCTTAAAATTTTACACTGCAAGCGTACTGGCATAGGACCTGTATATTGGCAATCATTCAATCATCCGATTAAACAACCCTAAAAGGCTAACCTCGATGAACTGGATCAAGCAATTTTCCCCAGAAAATCAGGTCGCCGTCGTGACGGGTGCCTCAGGAGGCTTAGGACGAGAACTCGTCAAAATCTTATTCGATGCTGGCGCGCATCTGGTTCTAGCGGATACGGATGAAGCGAGTCTGCAAGTGCTCTTACAGGCAACAGATCCCTCAGGCAAGAGGGTTCGCATTCAGCGATGCGACGTGACCAACGAGCGGGACATTCTTGCCTTGATTAAGGACACAAACAATCACTTCAAAAGAATTGATGTCTTGGTCAACTGTGCGGGCGTGTTGGGTTCAGATGCGGCGTTATTCGATCTGACGGCAGATGATTGGGATCGCG
>CAJBTJ010000263.1 GCA_903958565.1 uncultured beta proteobacterium | reverse complement strand
CCATGAAAAAATATTTGATTGGTGCTACTTTAAACCATTGCGTCATCCACACATGGAAGTAAAGGAATAATCACCATGGAATTGCTGCAAGGCATCAATACTCGGCAGAGTATCAGAGGTTTTCAATCAACCCCCGTGCAAGAGGCCTTACTGCGAGAAGTTCTCCATGCCGCTGGGCGCAGCCCGTCGTACAAAAATACCCAACCGTGGGAAATTGCCATTGTGTCCGGTGCGAAACGAGATGCACTCAGCAAAATTCTGTTTGAACTCGCTAGCACCAAGACCCGCCCCGATTACGATATCCCGGATCCACCCACCTGGCCCGAAGCGCTGGACTTCCGCGCAAAGGATCACGGCACGCGGCGCTTCAATGCGTTGGGGATCGGCCGAGACGATGCCACCTTGCGCAATCAGTTACGCCTACGGAATTTTGAATTTTTTGGCGCCCCGGTCGCGGTCTTCTTTTTTATGGACGACTCACTGACACCCTGGTCTACCTTGGACATGGGGCTATTTTTACAAACCTTTACGCTCGCTGCCCACGGTGCGGGACTTGGCACCTGTATGCAAGCGTCGGTGTCTGGATATCCAAACGCGAGTCGAAACTTCTTGGGTGTTCCCTCGACTAAACGACTCATTGTCAGCATGTCACTCGGCTATCCAGACATGCAGGCGCCACTGAATAGTTACAAGAGCACGCGCATGGATGTCGATGCGTTCACAACCTGGCACAAGTAATCGCGACACACGCTCGCTACATTGTAGTAATCGAAAACAGCGAGCCAAAGCCAGGCTGATTATTTGCAATCGCATTCTTTCTTAATGCATACCAAACCATGGCCTGGTTGCTGGTGATAACCGGACGTCCAACCAGTGCCTCAATCTCTTCAATCACCTCGGCGGAACGCACTGCGGTACAGCTTATGAAGTAAGCATCCGCATCTTCGCATTGATGCTTGCGCGCAAGATCAACCCAGACCTGCGGAGAAATTTTTGCCATCTCTGCGTTAGTGTTCACGCCAAGACCGACCTCCTCAAGCACTTCAAAACCATGGTATTCAAGGAAGGCAACTTCTCGAGCATTCACAGAGTCGATATAGGGCGTGAGCAACACAATTTTCTTGGCCTTCAGCGCACGCAAGGCAGTCAAAATTGCTTCAGAAGTTGATATGGCTGGCAAGCCACTCGCCTTGGCAATGCGACCCTCAATATCTTCACCCATGCTGGGACTAAAAGTACTGACAGCCGTGCAGTGAAACACCACGGCATCCACTTGCGCATCAGACAATAACTTAGCGCCCGCTTCGACATGTCGACTCATTTCCAACAACTCTGGCTCAGAACTCCCTCTGAGCTCGAGTCGAGTCATATACGCCACCACGCCCTCTGGGAGCATCGCATGAATTTGCGGCTCAGCGATGACATTACCCGAGGGTACGATCACACCGAGCCGCAGACGGGAGCCGTAATCAATCACTTGGCATATTCCTTGCGCAGCATGTGAGCTGCTTGCACCATAGACTTCAACTTGCCGTCCGCAACCTCGCGCGGCAAATACTTCATCCCACAATCTGGAGCGAGAATCACCTGCTCGGGCTTGATGTGTTTGAGCGCACGCCGAATACGCATGGCGACGAGTTCAGCCGGTTCGACCTTCATATCGCTCAAATCGAGACAACCAACCATCACCTGCTTGTCACCAAGGGTTTCAAGAATTTTGCAGTCCAGACTTGATTGCGCGGTTTCAATAGACACCTGATTGCAGGAGCAGTGCGCGAGTTCAGGTAAGAAATCATAACCAGAGGGGCGAGCGTGTATGACGGCTGCGTAACCAAAACATATATGCACAGCTGTTTGGCCCTTGACCCCCTCCAAAGCACGATTCAAGGCCTTAATGCCGTACAGACGCGCTTTCTCGGGCCGTGCCTGCATGTAGGGCTCATCAATCTGCACAACGTCTGCACCATGTGCAAATAAGTCCTTAATTTCTTCGTTCAGCGCAATGGCATAATCCATGGCCGCCTCTTCTTCAGAGGCATAAAAATCATTTTGCGCCTGCTGCAACATCGTATAGGGACCAGGCACCGTGATCTTCACCTTGCGATCCGTATGCGCTTTCAAAAAAAGAAGATCCTCGACTTCAATCGGTTTGATACGTTTAATTTTTCCAACAATGCGTGGCACAGGGTTTGGATGTCCGGAGCGATCTAACGCTGTTCCCGGATTATCAATATCCACTCCAGCGAGTGCCGTTGCAATGCGGTTGGAATAACTCTCACGGCGAATTTCACCGTCCGTGATGATGTCCAAACCTGCTTGTTCTTGCGCACGGATCGCCAATACTGTCGCATCTTCCATCGCTTGCTGCAGATACGGTTCCTGCACACGCCACAATTCTTTCGCTCTCACGCGGGGAGGAAATCGTCCGGCGAGCTTCTCGCGGTCAATCAGCCAATCAGGTTGGGGATAACTGCCAACGATCGTCGTGGGAAAAAGCATGTTGGTTCTCCGTGATAAGTGTGTAAACCTTAGCACCTTTAGGCACCTATGCCTAGAAATCCCGTGCCAAAGAGCGATACTCAACAGGACCGTTCTGGACTACCATATTCGATATACCCCTTCACCTAATCGAACAAGAGCCCCTCCGCTATGCTCAAGCCCAACACCCTCAAGCTCGCCCTCCATAACAAGCAAATCCAGCTTGGCTTGTGGTGCGCCCTTTCTAACTCTTATTCGACAGAGATCGTGGCGGGCTCCGGCTACGACTGGCTCACGCTAGACATGGAGCACTCACCCAATGACTTGAATAGCGTATTGACGCAACTGCAAATGCTCGGTGCGTACTCACTTGAACCTGCTGTCAGACTTGTTAAGTTTGACAAGGACCTAGTAAAACAATATTTGGACATGGGCGTGCGCACACTGATCCTGCCCAATGTCGATTCCGCCGAACTGGCCAAAGAAATTGTGCTCGCAACCCGCTACCCGCAGCAAGGCATCCGAGGTGTGGCTGGTCAACATCGGGCCAACCGCTGGGGCCGTATCGCAGACTATGCGCAAACAGCGTCTGAACAAATTTGCGTCTTGGTCCAAATTGAATCTGCAGAGGGCGTTACATTCTTTGACAGCATCATCGCTGTCGACGGGGTAGATGGCGCATTTATTGGCCCCAATGACATGGCCGCAAGCATGGGCTTCTTAGGTCAACAACACCACCCAGACGTTCAGCGTGCCATACAGACTTTACCTGGCATTGCTGCAAAACATGGCAAGTCGATCGGGATCCTCGCGGCAAACGAGGCGGATGTGCAGCGCTACCTTGAGTGGGGCTACAAAATGGTGGGCTTGGGCTCAGACCAAGGATTGCTCGCCAAAGCGAGCGACACAATCCTCGGCAACTGTCGAAATTTCGTTAAAACGCTCAAGTAATACAAGACGCTTTAACCGAACTGTCGAGATGCCACGAGGTTCGCTCTACGAGGCGTCCAGTACGACCTTATCGCTCACGAGATCTGTGATTTCGTCATCACGGAATCCAAACTCGCGCAACACTTGCACAGTGTGCTGTCCGAGCCCAGGCGCTGGAGTCGCTGCGGTGCGAGGCTGCTCAGAAAACTTGACGGGGAAACCGACGCCTTTCACCAGCCCAGCTTGGGGATGAACCGATTCAACAACCATTTCACGCGCTAACGCTTGCGGGTGCGTGAGCGCTTCTTCAATCGTGTGCACAGGTCCGGCCGGCACACCCGTCTTATCAAACACCGCAATCCACTCCGCGGTTGTCTTGTGAATCAGTTCCGCCTCGATCAAGCGCTCAAGCGCTTCTCGATTAGCGAGCCTAATCGTGTTGTTTTCGAAGCGCGGGTCTGTCTTCCACTCGGGATGCCCAAGCGTCTCTGCGACCCGTTCCCAGTTGGCTTGATTCGCGCCGCCAATATTGAGATAACCGTTCGCTGTTTTGAAGGCCTGATAAGGTGCGGTCAAGGGATGCGCGGACCCACCTGGCCCTGCCGATACCCCCGTTGCAAAAAACATCGCAGCCTGCCAATAGGTCTGCTGCATCGCCGCTTCCATCAACGAGGTATCAACGATCTGCCCTCTTCCTGATTTTCCCCGCTCGATCAGCGCCGCGAGCACGCCGAGGCAAGACAAAATGCCTGCGTTGATATCCGAGACCGGATTGCCCGTCTTAGCGGGCGGGCCGCCTGGGTGGCCGGTAATGCTCATCAAGCCACCGAATCCCTGAGCGATTAAGTCAAACCCACCTTTGTCTGCCAGTGGCCCTGTGCGCCCATAACCCGACACAACTGCATAAATCAACCCGGGATTCACCGTCTTGAGCACGTCGTACCCCACACCGAGCTTTTCCATCGTGCCGCGTCGATAGTTTTCGGTAAGCACATCCGCTTTGACAACCATGCGCTTGAGCACATCTGCACCCTTTGGATTCTTTAAATCCAGTCCCATGCCGCGCTTGTTGCGGTTCAAAATCAAAAAAGGAGCTGATACGCCGTTGATCTGTGGGTCTTGATAGCCACGCGAATCATCGCCCTTCGGGAGTTTCTCGATTTTGATGACATCGGCACCCATGTCGGCCAACATCAACCCGCAGGTAGGACCCGCCATGATTTGTGCAAGCTCGAGTACGCGAACGCCTGCAAGCGGGCCAGTAGGTGTCGTGCTATGTGCATCGGTCTTAGGCATGACGTTATCGCCCTACAAATTTTGGAGGCTGCTTGGCGAGAAACGATTTGTAGCCGATACGAAAATCTTCGGTATCAAAACAGTCGAAACACTCTTCTCTCTCTTTATCGGTCAGCGGCGCGGCATCCTTTAAGCGTTGCGCAAACTGCTTATGCCAACGAGCCACCAACGGCGCACCGGCAGCAATCCGCTGCGCTGTGGCGAGTGCTTCGGCTGCAACCTGCTCATCGGGCACCACGCGCGAAACCAGACCAATCCGCAACGCTTCCTGTGCGTCAATGATGCGGCCTTCCAGCAAGAGCTCTAAGGCTTTAGACGATCCAATCAAGGAGGCAATGGGCTCCATTTCGTCGTAGGCCATCACGAGTCCGAGATTTTTAATGGGTGCACCAAAGCGGCTCGATGCACCGCAAATACGCATATCAGCCAAGGCAGCAATCTCCATGCCACCCCCGACGCAAATTCCGTGTATCTGCGCCACAACGGGATGACGACAGCTCTTTATTTTTTTAACGGTCTGATGCATAAAATGACCGTACTCTGTCGCCTGTGCCTTATTGGATCGCTGCGTCTCAAACTCGCTAATGTCGTTACCCGGTGAAAAGGCCTTCTCACCTGCCCCACGCAAAATAATGCAACGCACATCGTCCTGACCAGATAACGCAACCATGGCATCCCCAAGCTCACCCCAAAGCGGCTTAGTCATTGCATTCAGTTTTTCTGGCCGATTAATTGTCAAGGTAACGATATCCGCTTCGCGGGACTGCAATAAGATTTCCGACATGTCATTCTTCCGTAAATTAGTTTGAATAAAACTTCAATAAATGTATCAGCTGAGCGAGGGATAATCTACATAACCCTTTGCTCCACCACCGTAAAAAGTCGCGCGGTCATAAGGTGTCAGTGCAGCACCGGTCTCAAAACGCTTTGGTAGATCAGGGTTAGAAATGAAGAAGCGACCAAAGGCAACAGCATCTGCCTGGCCCCCTGCCAGAGCGGCTTCGGCACCGACCTTATCGTATCCCCCCGCAGCCAGAATCTTGCCTGAGAAAAATGGACGAAACAACGCCGACGCACTGGGCTGATCGTCTTTTACCTTATCCGTCCCGCCAGCCATTGTCGAACGCGGTTCGATCAAATGCAGATACGCTAGATTCAATTTATCGAGCGCCTTGATGACATGCGTGAACAAGCCGATCGTATTCTGATCAGACATGTCATTAAACGTGCCATAGGGTGACAGACGCACACCGATTCGATCAGTCGACCACACTGTCGCAACCGCTTGCATCACTTCTAGAAGCAAGCGTGCTCTATTTTCAATCGAACCACCATATTGATCGATGCGCTTGTTTGATCCGTCATGCAAGAACTGATCCAGCAAATAACCATTAGCGCCATGCACCTCAACCCCATCAAACCCAGCGGCTTTCGCTTGCTTGGCAGCGTGAACATAGCTCGCAATCAAAGCAGGCATTTCATCGAGGGCCAAAGCGCGTGGCGTCTCAAAGGGAGCGAGCTCCCACGTGGCGGTGTACACCTTGCCTTGGGGCGCGATGGCAGATGGCGCTACGGGTAAACCCTCGGTGGGATGAAGCGAAGAATGAGAAATCCGACCAACATGCCAAAGCTGACACACAATTATTCCCCCAGCTGCATGCACAGCATCAGTCACTTTGCGCCATCCAGCAACCTGAGCATCAGAGTAAATACCCGGTGTCGCTGGATAACCCTTGCCTTGCGCAGAGATTTGCGTCGCCTCGGAAATGATCAAGCCAGCGCTAGCGCGTTGCGCATAATATTGCGCCGCGAGGTCGCCGGGAACGTCCTCTGCGCCTGCACGCATGCGGGTCAAGGGGGCCATCACTACGCTATTTTTGAGTGAGAGTGCGCCGAGCGAAACGGGGGATAACAGCTTCATGTGAATCCTATTTGAGTCTTGTCACTTAGAACAACTAAACACAGCAATTTGATTCTACCCTCGGGCAAACCATTGGTCATATCGCTTGTAACAGCGCAATGCAGCCGCTATAGTTCACGTTGTTATTTAATCTATTCAGGAAATCGCCATGACGACAGTCAAGTCACACACAAATGGGTTTAACGGCTTACGCCGCGGTCTACTCAGTTTAGCGCTGACGGGATCGCTCACCCTCGCCGGTTGGAGCACAGCGACATTGGCTCAGACCAAAGACCTGACCATCGCCTTGTCGACCCCGGTTACGACGGTTGATCCCCATTTTCATAATCTGTCACCCAATAATGCAATGGCCGCGCACGTGTTTGAAACGCTCGTCAAAGCCGACGCAAGCCTTAAAACCTACCCAGGACTCGCAGAGTCATGGAAAGCCTTATCGGATACCGAATGGGAATTTAAACTGCGTAAAGGCGTCAAGTGGCACAACGGCGAACCCTTCACTGCAGAAGATGTAGCCGCCACTATAAAGCGTATTCCTAATGTGCCAAACAGCCCCGCCTCGTTTGCGGTGTTCGTTCGAGCCATTAAAGAGGTCAAGGTAATAGACCCACACACCATTCGTTTCACAACTGCTACCACCTATCCATTGTTACCCTCAGACATGGTTTCGGTCGCGATCGTTCCTAAGTCAGTGGCCGAGACTGCAAAAACAGAGGACTTCAACTCTGGCAAAGCAATGATTGGAACCGGTCCGTTCCGCTTTCAAGAGTATGTCTCCGGTGATCGAATCATTTTGGTTCGCAATAAAGATTATTACGATGCCCAACAGAGCTGGGACAAGGTCACTTTCCGCATCATTACCAGCGCGCCTGCGCGTGTTGCGGCGCTACTTTCCGGCGATGTGCACATGATTGAAGGTGTCCCTACCGCTGACGCAGCAAAACTCAGCAAAGATGCACGGGTCACTGTTTCCAATGCCGTATCAAACCGCATGATCTATCTGCATCTAGACAGCAATCGGGAAAAGAACTCTCCTTTTGTGACGATGGCAGATGGCAAGCCTCTCGAAGCCAACCCCCTTCGTGATGCGCGTGTACGCCGTGCACTGAGCAAAATGATTGATCGCAACGCAATAGTGTCGCGCGTCATGGAAGGCCAAGCGATTGCAGCGGGTCAATTACTAGACGAGTCGTTTTTTGGAACGAGTAAAAAGCTCAAGCCCGACGCTTACGACCCAGCAGGAGCGAAGAAGCTGATGGCAGAGGCCGGCTACCCCAATGGATTCGGCGTAACCTTGCACTCTCCCAACAATCGCTACATCAACGACGGTGCCACAGCACAAGCGGTTGCCCAGTTTCTATCTCGTAATGGTATTCCAACGAAAGTTGACACCATGCCCTCCAATATATTTTTTACGCGGGCAAGTAAGCAAGAGTTCTCGTTCATCCTGGCTGGCTGGGGAGCCGCCTCTGGCGACACCTCATCACCCTTGCGATCACTGTTGGCTACCTATGACGCGAAAGCGGGTATGGGCGCCGCCAACCGGGGCCGTTTTTCTAGTCCAGAACTCGATGCACTCATCGCCAAAGCTGTTGTGATTATTGATGACAAACAACGCGACGCCGCACTTGCCCTGGCAAGTGAAAAAGCGATTGAGCTCATGGGACTGATTCCCTTGCATTACGAGGTCAGCACTTGGGCAACGCGCAAAGGAATCAGCTACACGGGACGCGCAGATCAATACACCTTAGCCCAAGATGCTAAGCTCGGCGGCAAGTAATCAGCAAGTCGTTTTAGTTTCTACCTATTATTTAGAAAAGGCATTGATCCGTGACAGCTTTCGTCATTCGTCGTTTGGCTCAAGCCGTATTTGTTCTGTTTATCACGTCAATTTTGGTATTTGGAGGCTTGTATCTCGTTGGGGACCCCATCGAGATACTCGTCCACCCCGAAGCAGATCAGATTGAAAGAGACCGTGCACGCGTCGCCCTGGGACTAGATAAACCTCTGGTTGAGCAATACCTGACCTTTCTCAAAGGAGCGGTAACGGGCAACCTAGGCAAATCCTTTGTCTATGCGCGTCCTGCACTGGATGTTATTTTCGAACGTATGCCAGCAACGATGGAGCTTGCAGTATTGGCAATGCTGATATCGATCGTGCTGGGTATTCCTCTTGGGCTCTATGCGGGGCTTAGGCCGAACTCGTTCATATCCCGCAGCATCATGACGGGGTCCATTGTTTGTTTCTCGTTACCCACTTTTTGGGTGGGT
>CAJBTJ010000262.1 GCA_903958565.1 uncultured beta proteobacterium | reverse complement strand
GCTGTAATCGATCGAGGAGATCTGCAGCTGCAAAGGCGCCTCAGGATCGTCTTCGCGCATGGGCACATGTTCAAGAATTGCATTGAACAGTGGACGCATATCACCTTCGCGCACGTCCTCTGTTAAGCCCGCATAACCGTTCAGGCCAGACGCATAGACGATCGGGAAATCTAACTGCTCTTCTGTCGCACCGAGCTTATCGAACAATTCAAAGGTTGCGTTAATCACAAAATCGCAACGAGCACCCGGGCGATCCACCTTATTGATCACCACGATTGGCTGCAGACCAAGAGCCAGCGCCTTTTTGGTCACAAAGCGCGTTTGGGGCATCGGGCCTTCGACCGCATCGACCAACAACAACACGCCGTCAACCATCGATAGGACGCGCTCGACCTCACCACCAAAATCAGCGTGTCCGGGCGTATCAACAATGTTGATATGCGTCCCTTCGTACTCGACCGCACAGTTCTTTGAGAGAATCGTAATGCCACGCTCTTTCTCAAGATCATTGGAGTCCATGACGCGCTCAGTCATCCGCTCGTTTGACCGGAAGGTTCCGGACTGACGCAGAAGCTGATCGACCAATGTGGTTTTGCCGTGGTCAACGTGGGCAATAATCGCAACGTTACGCAATGCGCGTGACATACAAGTCCTTTAGTGAAGTGAAACTACATTTTTTGCTGGAGGCACTAGGCCTTCAGGTAAATCATTCATTCCGATCACCATGGATTCTGGCAACTCCATGGTTTGCAATGCCTCCAGCTCTACTGCACCATCCAATACAAACGGCCCCACACGAGTGCGTCGCAGCGCAGACAAATGCGCGTAACAGCCAAGCGCGCGACCAATGTCCTGCGCAAGCGTTCGAATGTAGGTGCCCTTACTGCAGTGCACATGTATATCGGCCGTCATCGCCGTCGCGCCTAACAATTCGATTCCACGGATGTTAATTTCGCGTGGCTCGCGCTCAAGGACGATGCCCTGCCTTGCGTACTCATACAGCGGTTTACCATCACGCTTCAATGCGGAAATCATCGGAGGAATCTGTGTTTGGGGTCCGACAAAGGAATCTAAAACAGCATTAAGACGCTCTTGTGACACACCTGCAAACTCAGCCGAGGCTTCACTCACTACAATTCCAGTCAGATCACCTGAATCGGTTTCCCGACCAAAGGTGATCGTGGCCAGATAACTTTTATCGGCATTGAGCATCGCGCCAGAAATCTTGGTCGCACGACCCAAACAACACACCAACAGACCCGTTGCAAAGGGGTCAAGCGTGCCCGTATGGCCTGCTTTTTGAGCGTCCAACGCGCGCCTGGCACGCTGCAAGGCATGGTTGCTCGACAAACCAACCGGCTTGTCCAGCAACAACACCCCATCGAGCACGCGCCCGCGTCTTTTAGCCATCGTCTATTCCAGAAACGACAGCCGTTTAAGGCTTGTCCTCGGGCTCGTCAGATACACCGGCGTACTGCCCGGGCAAATTCGCTTGATCAATCAGCGCAGACATTTCAATGCCACGCTTAAGCTGAGGGTCGTGAAAAAAGCGCAAAGTCGGCACAGTATGGATGTGCAGTAACTTGTATAACTGTGAATGGAACCAGCCGGCCTTCTCGTTCAGTAAGCCCGCTGCTAGCCCTGGTTCACCACCTAATACGGTGAAGTAAACCTTGGCATGCGCATAATCCGTCGTGAGATCAATGCCAGAAAGCGTGATCATTCCAACGCGGCTCATATCGATTTCGCGCTGAATGATAATGGCCAGATCCTTTTGGATCTGGTCAGCAAGTCTGAGATTACGACCTGGCGCGGCTTTTTGCTTATGACGGCTCATGGGGTTGGCTTAAAGCGTACGAGCCACTTCCCTGATTTCGAAGATTTCTAACTGATCGCCCACCTCGAGGTCATTATTACCACGCAAGGTAATACCGCAATCAAATCCAGACTTCACCTCACGCACGTCATCCTTAAAGCGACGTAAGGACTCCATATGACCACTCCAGTGCACAACGTTGTTACGCAACAGACGCACTTGCGAGTCACGACGCACTAAGCCATCGGTGACCATACAACCGGCAACGGTACCAATACGCGAAATCGTATAGACCTCGCGAATTTCGACCATACCTATAATTTCTTCGCGCTTCTCAGGAGCAAGCATGCCAGACATGGCCAACTTAACCTCGTCGACTGCGTCATAAATGATGTTGTAGTAACGAATATCGACTCCGTTGGCTTCTGCGAGCTTTTTGGAGCTGGCATCCGCACGAACGTTAAAGCCAATCATGACCGCACCTGAGGCGATCGCCAAATTCACATCGCTTTCAGAGATACCGCCCACCGCTGCATGCACAACTTGTATCCGCACCTCTTCGGTCGACAATTTTACGAGAGACTGTACCAACGCTTCTTGCGAGCCCTGCACATCCGTCTTCACAATCAAGGACAGCGTTTGCGAACCCTCAGCAATGTTTTCAAACATCGATTCGAGCTTAGCGGCCTGCTGACGTGCCAACTTAACGTCACGGAACTTACCCTGACGGAACAGTGCGATTTCACGCGCACGACGCTCATCAGCCAAGGACATCACCTCATCCCCTGCTGCAGGCACTTCGGTCAAACCTTGTATTTCAACAGGGATCGATGGGCCGGCCGACTGGATCGGCTTGCCGTTTTCATCAAGCATTGCGCGCACGCGACCGTAGCTCGCACCCGCCAGCACCACATCACCACGATGCAAGGTACCGCTTTGCACGAGAATGGTCGCCACAGGACCACGACCTTTATCCAAACGCGATTCAATCACGATACCTTTAGCCGGTGCGTCAATCGCGGCTTTTAGCTCCAAGACTTCCGCCTGGAGCAACACGTTTTCTAGCAGCGTATCGATGCCTTGGCCAGTTTTTGCAGAGACCGAAATGAACGGTACGTCGCCGCCGTACTCTTCAGGAACAACCTCTTCTACGACCAATTCTTGCTTCACACGCTCAGGATTAGCTTCTGGTTTGTCAATTTTGTTGACGGCAACCACTATTGGGACGCCCGCTGCCTTTGCGTGATGAATCGCTTCTTTAGTTTGGGGCATGACACCATCGTCAGCTGCCACCACCAAAATCACAATGTCCGTCGCCTTCGCACCGCGTGCGCGCATGGCCGTAAATGCCTCATGGCCTGGCGTGTCCAAGAAAGTCACCATGCCACGTTCGGTTTGCACATGGTAAGCACCAATATGCTGTGTAATTCCGCCCGCTTCGCCGGAGGCGACTTTGGCACGACGAATGTAATCGAGCAACGAAGTCTTACCGTGATCAACGTGGCCCATGACCGTCACGACTGGTGCACGCGGCATCAGCTGAACATCTTCATGAGGCGCATCCTCATCGAGGAAAGCTTCCGGATCGTCAAGTTTGGCGGCAATCGCCTTATGACCGAGCTCTTCGACCACAATCATCGCAGTCTCTTGATCAAGCACTTGGTTAATCGTGACCATCTGACCTAGCTGCATCAAATGCTTAATGACCTCGCCGGCCTTAATCGACATTTTGTGCGAAAGATCCGCAACGCTAATCGTTTCAGGCACATGGATTTCACGAGCGATAAATTCGACCGGCACTGGCTCGCGGTTCTCCGTCTGCGCATTATTTGCCCCACGGCCACCTTTTCGACCACCAGACTTGCTCTTGCCACCGGCGCGCCAACCTTCACGGCCTGGCGCGGCAGGTGCATCACGTTTTTCCGCCGGCTTTTTGCGCGACGCATCATCCGACCATGTCGAGGCGATCTCACCCGACTTCAGCGTCTTTTTACCTGGCGCATCAGTCGCGCCTTCTTTTTTACCTGCCTTGGCACTCGCGGGCTTGTGTAGCGTTCCCGATAGCGCAGCGGGGTCAGGCTCCACACGCACGACTTTCCGTGGCTTGTTGAGCATGTCGCGCAGCGCGGCAGCCTCAGCCTCAGAGGCACGTCGCGCTTCGTCACGCACACCCGCCTCACCTTCTAGATGCGCGGGGGTCACGGCACGACCACGAGCGGTCTTGGCAGTCGTTTTGGCTGCGTCCAAGGACTCGCTCGGCACTGGGTCTGCCGGGGCCTCAGCGCCTACAGGCGTCTCAACGACTGGTGCAACGGCTACTGACTCAGGCGCAACCTCAGGCTTTATCTCAGATGCTGCCACAGGTTCAGATGCAGGGGCGACCGAAACAGTTTCTGTCGGAGTGATCTCAGCGGAAGCGGCAACCTCAGGAGCCTGAGTTGGCGCAG
>CAJBTJ010000261.1 GCA_903958565.1 uncultured beta proteobacterium | reverse complement strand
CACCGGGGTGCCAAGGTGCTGCTTGCCGCAGGCGATACGTTTCGCGCTGCGGCACGCGAGCAACTGGTGGAGTGGGGTAATCGCAACAATGTCTCCGTCATTGCCCAAGAGGGTGCCGACCCGGCTGCGGTGGCGTTTGACTCTGTTCATGCAGGTCGTGCCCGCGGCATGGACGTCGTGCTTGTCGACACAGCTGGTCGCCTGCCAACCCAGCTGAACTTGATGGATGAGTTAAAAAAGATTCGTCGTGTGATCGCCAAGGCCGATCCAACCGCTCCGCATGAAGTGTTGCTCGTTGTCGATGGCAACTCTGGGCAGAACGTTCTCTCGCAAATCCGCAGTTTCGATGCTGCGGTAGGGTTGACCGGCCTGATCGTCACAAAGCTGGATGGAACGGCGAAAGGCGGAACATTAGCTGCTGTCGCCGCTGGTTCGCAAGGCACGCGTCCCGTCCCAGTCTATTGGATCGGCGTCGGCGAAAAAATGGAAGACTTGCAGCCGTTTGTCGCTGCGGATTTTGCGGCTGCGCTGGTGGGCTAGCGCCAGGGCCTGTGCGTTTGCGATAACGCCTTAAAGGCTAGCGTCGCCTCGATCGTTAATGCGTCAAGTCTGGACGTAATCCAGCCGCAGGCAAACCAAGCGCTTGGTTGGGTGTCACGCAAACCCACGAAGCGTTCGCGTGCCACGATCAAGTCGTTCATCTCGCCCAAAATGTTCTGTACACGAGCCAGCGCTTTTTTGTATAGACCTGCGCGACGTTGCGGCAAGATTGACTCGCAGAACTGAAGGGCATAACGAAGTTTTTTGCCTCGTTTGCGCAGTTCGTGGCGAGCGTCCATGCTTAACGTGGGCAGAGTGGTTCCCTCCGCTACAACCTTGCGGTCCCATTTCTTTAGCCTCTTGCTAAGTGTTTGGTCGAGCGTTTGTTCCAAGGCTTGCGTAAGCGTTTCGCTTGAGGGCTGAATGTGCGCATCGGTTGCTACGGGAGTCGCTGCATTGGTTGCGGCACCGGTCAAAGGTACAGAAGGCAGCACCACACTCGCCAGCATGTCGAGCAGCCAGGACTGATATCCGATGCTGCGAACGGTTGCGGCCGCGTCGGTCGCGTCGACAATCTGCTCTAGCACTAAAGGGGGCTGACCCGCTTTGCGCAAAATTGGCAAAATGAGTTCGCGCAAGACATCGTCGTCGCGTGCACCGCCGAGTTGAGCAAAATACGTTTTGATCTCAATGCGTGTTTCTAGGGCAGGCAGTTCGGCCAACCCATTAAAAAAAGACCAGGCGGAGCGTAAGCGACGGATGCCTACTCGAAGCTGGTGCACATGCTCGGAGCGCGCGTCCGCATAGCGATCCTCCGTATCGACGCCAGCGATGATTGCACTGTTTCGAATGATCTGATCGAGGCACTCGGCCGATACGGCGCGCAACGCTTGCTGGGCATTGTCTTTAGGATCGAGAGTGATCGCGCTGACGGGGCGGGGGGCCCAAAACGCAGCAATCGCATCGATGCGCTTTGCTTCGGACTCGCTCGCGTCGAGCGCATCAAGTGCCGTCAAGGTTTTGTCTAATTGGGCCAGGCGGTCACCACGCTCGGCCTTGCTGCGCGCATCAAGTAAGAGCGCAAATTTTTGCTGCCAGCGTTTGCCGAGCGTAAAGATTGTTTCCAGTGGTCCAGCGATCAGTTCAAACTCAATTTCGCAGATTGGCAGTTCAAGCGCGCCCGCGCGGATAACGCCCTTGTCATACGCAACTTCAACGCGACCGGCCTTATCTCGGAGAATCCGCGATAAGCGCATGACATTCGTCTCATAGCAAACGTCTAAGCTCTCATTCAACGCGGTGAGTACCTCGCCCGCGGGCAGGCCCGCATATACACTGAGGTCAAGGACTGGCCCCGGGCGAGCCTGATTGAGCTCGATACGCGAGAGGCTGTCTCGGCCAGGCATCTTGAGTGTTTGCACCCAGCGACGACCTTCCAGACGAAGTCGTAAAGAAATTTTGGCGCGCGCCAAGGCCCGTGTCGGTGTATCAAAATAGAGTGCGCGTAAGCGGGTGCGCGTCAATGCACCCCGCGCGAGCTCGCGTTCAACGCCAGAGCAGGCGGCGCCAGGCACATGCAATTTGAGTTCTTGTTCTAGCATTCGGGTGCTTAATGGGCATGTAAGGGAGAGTAGTGTATCGGGCAAGCCGTCAAATTTTGATGACAAACCAGAAAAGCTAAGAATTTGTTATCTTTTTTGCTGCGAGGAGACAGTCGGCTAACTCAACGAAGCCCGCTCCCCCTTTTGAGGGCGTCACAAATTTTGGCTGATGTGTCAGGCGGTGTAGTTGTGTCTGAATATTGGCCACCCCCACCGAGTAGTCGAAGAAGGCAAACATCGGTTCGTCGTTGGGAGAGTCTCCCGCGAACGCGCATACCGGCAAGAGATCCTCGAGCTTGCTTGAAAACTCGCGCGCGAACAACGTGCGTGTCATGGAAAGCTTGTCATATTGACCAAACCACCCGTTAACGTGAATGGAGCTGACTTTCGCTTGAGCGCCTTCCTGCTCGAAGAGCGACACGATTTGTTTGATGGCGCTCTCTGACAAGGGCTCGACATCCTCGCAAAAATCAATGGCTAAGTCCGCTTCGCGATAGTTTTGGTCACTTGCCAGTGCGCAACCCGGAACCATAGACAAAATTTTGACAGATAGTGCATTGAGCTTTGCACGATTGGCTCGACGCTCCTCAGCCCCCGCGAAGTGATGCGTGAGCATACGTCGTCTGTGGTGGTCGTAACGCATGTAAAACGCTCCGTTTTCACCCACGATGGCAAAAACAGGCCACATCCGGGCGATGTGATCGCACCATCCCGCTGGTCGTCCGGTGATGGGGATGACTGTGATGCCCGCTGCTGAGAGGCGCTCGAGCGCGGCGTAGGCGTCCGCGGTCAGGTGCCCGTCGGTCGTCAAGGTGTCATCGATATCGGTCAGCAGAAACCGGATCTTGGCGGCTTGGTCGGGGGCGAAGGTGCTCAGTGCGCGCATAGGGGTTCCGGGGAGGTGTTGGGGCCCATTTGAGCCTGTACCGTATGGATTATCTTAACGATTCTATAATAGGCGTTTAGTTTCGCCTGATTGTCCGACCAACATGCCCGCTAAAATTTCCCTCGCTTCCAGCACAGCCTCCGTGTCGCCTTCGGCGATTTCCCCTGTTTCAGAGATCATTGACGAGCTCCGGATGGGGCGTATGGTGATTTTGGTCGATGAAGAAGACCGTGAAAACGAAGGCGACCTCGTGATGGCGGCAGAGTTCGTGACGCCCGAGGCGATTAACTTCATGGTCACCCACGGCCGTGGCCTGGTTTGTCTTACGCTCACGGAAGAACGCTGCCGGCAGCTTGAATTGCCCTTGATGTCGAATAAAAACGGCACGCCCTACGGGACAAATTTCACAGTCTCCATTGAGGCCGCAGAAGGGGTCGAAACCGGAATTTCAGTGGCAGACCGCGCACGCACCGTGCGTGTGGCCGTTGCGCGAGATGCGAAAGCCACTGACTTAGTTCAGCCAGGGCATATTTTTCCATTACGTGCGGTACCAGGAGGTGTGCTGGTGCGCGCTGGGCATACCGAGGCGGGTTGCGACCTGACCGCAATGGCTGGTTTGACGCCCGCTGCAGTGATTTGCGAAATCTTGAAGCCTGATGGCACGATGGCGCGACTGCCCGATCTGATTGAATACGGTCGTACGCATAACTTGAAGCTCGGCACGATTGCCGATCTTATCCAGTATCGCAGTGAACACGAGTCTGTGATTGAGCGTGTGGGGCAGCGCAACGTTCAAACCCCGTGGGGTGAGTTCCAGATGGTGGCCTATCGGGATACCGTCGCGGGTCATCCGCATCTTGCGCTGGTATCGGGGCAAATCGATCCGGGTCGCGAAACGCTCGTGCGTGTGCATGAGCCCACGTCGGTACTCGATGTGATTGATGTACAAAGTCCAGGGCATAGCTGGGGCGTAGCCGAAGCACTGCAGGCAATCCGCGAGGCCTCCGCTGGCGTGATGGTCTTCCTTAATTGCCAAGGCTCAGCAGATCACTTGTTTGGTCAAATTGCGCGCTGGCAGGGCGAACCGAGCGCACCACCACTCAAGCGTGAATCCGGACGGATGGATCTACGCACCTATGGCATGGGCGCACAAATTCTACGAGACCTGAATGTTGGACAAATGCGCCTGTTGGCGCGCCCGCGCAAGATGCCAAGCATCATGCCCGGCTTTGGTCTAGACGTCACAGGTTACGAACACCAACCTCCCACCCGTAATAAATAGGAAGCAGACCATGAGCCCATACACCCTGACCCCGGACATGAACGGCGAGGGCCTGCATATTGGCATCGTCCGCGCCCGCTTTAACGAAGACATCGGGCTGATTGAGCTGGACGCTTGCTTGCAAGAGCTTGAGAGCTTGGGCGTTGATGAGCGCGACATTATGGTGGTCACCGTTCCCGGCGCGCTCGAGCTTGGCGTGACGCTGGCCCGGATGGCTGAAACCTTTGAGTTCGATGCGCTCATTGCACTCGGTGCGGTGATTCGCGGTGAAACCTATCATTTTGAAATTGTCAGTAACGAAAGTGCCTCAGCTATTTCTCGTATTTCACTTGAAACGGGGATCCCTGTCGCAAACGGTGTATTGACAACCGAAACAGACGAGCAAGCCGAAGTGCGGGCGGCCGACAAAGGCCGTGACTGCGCGCAGTGTGCGGTTGAAATGGCAAACTTGGTGGCTGCGCTTGAGCCTGAAGCTGACGAAGACGAAGAGGACGAAGATCTTGAACAATCCGACGCACGGCGCTGAAGTAAGCCCCGCCACTGCGCCGCGCAGTGCACGCAGACGTGCCCGCGAACTTGCGTTGCAAGGCTTGTATGCTTGGCTAGTGCGTGACACGGATAGCTTGCAGGATGCCGGCGAGATCGAAGCCCATTTACGCGACGAGGATGAGTTTGATCAGGCCGATGCGGTTTGGTTTCAAACGCTGTTGCACGGCGCGATGAAGGATGCTGCGTCCTTGCGTGACAAGTTCGCACCGTTTATTGATCGGCCGCTTGCCGAGCTATCCCCGATCGAGCATGGCATTTTGCTGATTGGTAGCTACGAGCTCGTCTATCACGTTGAAGTGCCTTATCGCGTTGCCATTAACGAAGCCGTCGAGCTCGCTAAGTCGTTTGGTGGGACCGACGGCTTTAAGTTTGTCAACGGTGTGCTCGACAAGCTTGCAGCCCAAGTGCGCGCACCTGAAACTCGGGCGACGCCCCGTCGTTGATCGTCCCCGGGGCAACCACACTCGTGCCATCCGAATTCGAACTTATCACCCGCTTCTTTAGTCGCCCAGTTCCTGGCGACATGGTGGGTGCGGGTGATGACTGTGCGTTGTTCACCGTCAAGCCGGGCATGCAACTGGCAACCAGCACCGACCTATTGCTCGAGGGCCGCCATTTTTTCTCGGGAACGGACCCGTTGCGCCTCGGTCACAAATCGCTCGCAGTCAACTTGTCAGATCTCGCTGCTGTGGGTGCGAAACCTATCGCTTGTTTGTTGGGGCTCGGCCTGCCGAGTATCGATGAGCATTGGGTATCCCAATTTGCGGAGGGGTTTTATGCGCTCGCCGATGAGCATGGTTGCGCCCTCGTGGGTGGAGACACCACGCGCAGCGAGCAGGGCATCACCCTTAGTGTGACCGTCTTTGGTGAGGTCTTGCCTGAGTTGGCGATGCGCCGCAGTGCTGCGATGTGTGGTGACGATATTTGGGTATCAGGCACACTTGGTGCAGCGGATATTGCTTGCCGAATGCTTGCGGGTGAGTTGCCTGCCGAGGCGAAACTCTTGGCGCAAACGCGTCTGGCCCTGGAGCGTCCGACTCCGCGTGTTGCGCTGGGTCGCAGGGTTGCGGCGCACGCGCATGCTGCGATTGACGTGTCGGACGGCCTGCTACAAGACCTTGGACATATCCTGCAGGCGAGTAGCCTTGCCGCTGAGATCGATGAAGCGGCGTTGCCCGTTCACGAGGCATTAAGGGGTTATGACCCCTTACAAGTGCGCCGCGCAATTCTTGCCGGCGGCGACGTGTACGAGCTTTGCTTGACCGCAGCGCCCGCGCAGAGAGACAGTCTTGAGCGTATCGCCATTGAAACAGCCGTTCCGTTAACCCGTATTGGTCGTATCACCGCTGGGTCGGGCGTTATCGTGCGGGATGCGTCGGGACGCATCGTGTCCGACATCCCTCGTGGGTTCGATCACTTCAGGAGCTCCGGTGACGCGCGTCTCTGAAAGGCATCACACAAAGTGGCCGACATTGTCTTGGGTGTTTTCCGACCCTGGGCGAATGATGATGTTTGGTTTTGGCTCTGGGTTGTTGCGACCTGGTTCTGGCACGTGGGGTACGTTGCTCGCGTGGTTGCTTTGGAGTTTTTCTGCCCCGGGCGTGAGCGACGCCGCGATTGCCTTGTTTTTACTGGCCTGTTTTGCTTACGGTTGGTGGGCGGCCGAGCGCGTCACGACGCAGTTGGGCGTCGCGGACCACGTGGGTATCGTCTGGGACGAGTTCGTTGCGTTTTGGTTGGTGTTGTGGCTTGTGCCGGATTCTTTGACGGCCCAAGCCGTAGCCTTTGGTTTGTTCCGCTTCTTTGATACGGTCAAGCCCCCACCGATTCGCCAGGCGGATAGGCACTTTAAGGGCGGGTTTGGAGTGATGTTCGACGATCTGCTCGCGGCGGGCTACACCTTGTTGATCATGGCTGTTTTGGTGCGAGTCGGCATTCCTTTCTAACTGCCGGCTGCGTCTCTTGAGGGAGTCTTTAGGTGCAAACTGAAATTGATACGTTATCGGTACGGTTAGGGCAACTCTTGTTGGCGCGACAGGGCTGGCTTGCCACGGCGGAGTCGTGTACGGGCGGGCTGCTTGCAGGCGCGGTGACGGCGATTGCTGGATCCAGTGCTTGGTTTGAGCAGGGCTGGGTCACGTATAGCAACGGTGCAAAACATGCGCAGCTGGCCGTGTCTAAAGAAACACTGAAACAGTTTGGCGCGGTGAGCAAAGAAGTGGCGCAGGAAATGGCGGCTGGGGTGTTGGCCAAGTCACTACCCGCCACGCTCGCGCTCACAACGACTGGCATTGCGGGGCCTGGTGGTGGGTCGGCGGACAAACCTGTGGGTTTGGTGTGGTTTGGGTTCGCTCAGCGTTTGCCTTCAGGGATTATTGTGCACGCGTCGTCCCAGGTTTTTGCAGGCGACCGCACGGCTGTGCGCCACGCGTCGGTGGCGTTTGCATTGCGCTCGGCTTGCGAGTTGTTGAAGTCCTAGCGGTGAGCGTTGATGTCGTCGCGCGTTTGTTTCGCGGCAGCCGCCGCCGCGTCAGTCCAGTGACCCGAACCCTTCGCATAAAGAATCGCGCGCGAGGAGTTGATCATCATGCCGGTCTTCTGGGCGTTACAGCCGGCAGCGCAGGTTGCGGCGATATCGCCGCCTTGTGCACCGATGCCTGGGACGAGCAAGGGAATGTCATTGCCCACCGCATGGCGCACCGCCGCTAACTCTTTAGGAAATGTGGCGCCCACGACGAGACCACACTGACCAGTTTTGTTCCATTTGTTCGCAACTAAATCGGCTACGCGCAGATAAAGCGGCACGCCGTCCGTCATCAAAAACTGAAGGTCTGAGCCACCTGGGTTGGAGGTGCGGCACAGTACGATCACGCCGCGATCTTCCCACTCAAGATAGGGCTCAACCGAGTCTGCACCCAGGTAGGGGCTGACCGTGACGGCATGGGCGTTGTAGCGACCAAATACCTCTTTTGCATATTGAGTGGCTGTCGCGCCAATATCGCCTCGTTTGGCATCGAGTACCAGGGGCAACTGTGGATAAGCCTCACGAATGTAAGCACACAGGTCTTCGAGTTGACCTTCGGCGCGTTCCGCCGCGAAATACGCGATCTGGGGTTTAAATCCACATACAAAAGGTGCGGTGGCATCGACAATTTGTTTGCAGAACTGAAAAATCGAATCGGGTCTGCCGGCCAGTTCGGCAGGCATCTTTGTGATGTCCGGGTCTAGCCCGACCATCAGCAAGGAATTTGACTTGGTCCAGGCGGCGTTAAGGGTGTTGATAAATGACATAGATGAGGAAACTTGGTTTATAAAGACTGTCCGCCTGTACGGTTCAGGCTTTTTATTTTACCTCGGGAAGATAGCAAGCCATGCCAATGCTCAATGTCCAAATCCTGCACGGCCACAGTCCAGCCAGCAAGACCGATCTCTTGAAAAAGCTAACACAGTCCGTTGTAGACAGCATCGCCGCCCCGTTGGCGTCCGTGCGTGTCGTGTTGCAAGAGATTCCTGCCGAACATGTCATCGTGGCCGGTGAGTTGGGTAAAGAAATGGTGATGATCACCGTAGGCTTGATTCGCGGACGTACTGAGGAACAAAAAGCGGCGCTGATTGCTGCGATGGCGGACGCCACCGAGCGTGCCATTGGGGTCTCCAAGCAAAACATCCGCGTTATCTTGTTTGACCGCCCCGCAACTGACTTTGGGGTGGCGGGTGGTATCACGGCTAAGGCCTCGGGTCGCTAATTCAACACACGTGAAGGTTAAAGAATGACAACCGTTTTGCAATATGAACAAGATGATCTGGGCGTGGTGACGCTTACGCTCAATCACCCAGAGACCCGCAACGCACTGACCGGCACCGGCATCGTCGAGGCAATGCTTGATGCGTGCCATCGCATTGAGCATGATCCGAGCGTGCGTGCCGTCATTATCACGGCCTCAGGCCCGGTGTTTTCCTCGGGCGGCAAGATCGACGAAATGCAGAGACAGATTGGGTCCGGCTTTGGTAGCGACGTGCTGCGGCAGGAGTACCGGCAAGGCATTCAGCGCTTGCCGTTAGCGATTCATCAGATTGAGGTGCCAACGATTGCGGCGGTAAATGGCCCGGCGATTGGCGCTGGCTGTGACTTGGCGTGTATGTGTGACCTGCGGATTGCGTCAGAGCAGGCGACGTTTGCGGAGAGTTTTGTGAAAGTCGGGATTGTGGCGGGTGATGGTGGCGCCTGGTTCTTGCCACGCGTCATTGGCATGGCTCGGGCCGCCGAAATGTCCTTCACAGGCGAGGCGATCGATGCAAAGACGGCACTGGATTGGGGAATGGTGTCGCGCGTTGTGCCCGCCGCGGATCTGCTGATGACAGCCCAGACGCTTGCGCGCAAGATGGCCGTGAATTCACCACCTGCTGTGCGCATGACCAAGCGTTTGTTACGCGAGGGACAGACAGCCTCGCTGGCGAATTTGCTTGAGTTATCAGCAGCTTACCAAGCGATTGCCCATAAAACGCCCGAGCACGCCAAGATTGTGAATGATTTCATGGAAGCCAAGGCCGCCCGACAGGCAGCGCGTAAGTAGTTGGTAATCCAAGTCTGGAGTTTCCGATTGAATGACCCATAAGGTAGTACGGACCTCTGGCCTGCAAGCCCCAAAGTGGATGTTCTGCACCCAATTCGTCAGACAGATTCCTATATACAGTTGAGATGCGACCTGCAGTGCGAACTGTCGCACACTGTGATCGATCGGGTAGTTCTCAAACACAAACAGCGAATCAAAGAGCGTTTGCTATCCTTTAAGGCTTATTGACTGACCGATGTTGTACCCAGTGGCTTTAGGGTCGATCTGTTGATGAAATCAGACGTTTAATTGAGCATCGGTTAACGGCAGTTGTATGCGATCAGTCATATAACCTCAATCGGTGTAACTATCGTGCGACCCAAACAATCGCTCTGCTTTTATTCCAATCGATAAACAATGGTCGACTAATTGTTTTGCATTAACTACGGGGATAGTCTCTTCGGCTGGATCAATGCTTGTGACAAACTGCACCCAGGGCTCTGCGCCCATTGCGTATACGTACACACTTTCGCAACCAAGACTTTGGATAACCTTTAGTCCTCTTTCAAAATCAGACCCATTTAAACGGCGTGATTGATCTTTCTTTCGATCAATAGCCAT
>CAJBTJ010000260.1 GCA_903958565.1 uncultured beta proteobacterium | reverse complement strand
TCAATCTGTTCCGCAATAAGCAAAAGCTCAGTGGTCGCCTGCGCACGTTTCGAATCCGCCTCTCGCACACTCGCCAATGTTTCAAGGCCGTGATTAAAGCGCTCTCTGAACAAGGTCGATGTCTGTGTCCGAATCTTTACAGCGCGCTGGCTCGTTGTCTGTTGGGCGAATAAGCGAGCGAGCTCGGCATAGGATGCCGTCAACGCCGTCGTCAAGACCAGCACCGCTTGGGCGTGTTCCGCTTCACTCGCCTGAAGCTCGGAGGTCGCTGCCGCCAGTGCGGAGCGGTACTTCCCCCAAAAGTCTATCTCCCAGTTCATATTCAGGGCAGCCTGCGCCACCTGGTTCCAACCGCGCAACACCGTCGTATCCGGCGTGAGGTAGTTATAACTTAGACGTTGAGTACCTGCCGCAGCGGTCGCGTTAATTTGAGGTTGTAGCGGAGCACCTGCTACCTGCGTGTAGGCTTGGGCCCGATTCAACCGAGCCTGTGCGATCGCCAAGTTGGGCGAGCCTCTTAAGCCTTCTTCAATGAGTTGATCAAGCTGAGCATCCTGATAACTATTCCACCAGTTCATCGTTGGCCATTGCACCACGGCAGCCGTGAAGGTCGAACTCGTTGCAAATTCAGAGGGCAGTTTTTCAATTAACCGCGTCGAAGCAGGAGGAAGCGGTGCACAAGCAGTCAAAAGCAAGACTGCAATCAAACAGGAAGAAAAGCACAACGATCTAACCGCGATCGGGTGACTAATCTGCTGTCGTATCATTTGTTAGGCCTAGTTTTCATTACATATTATTTTTCGTTAGCCAATCGCGTACCAGCAAAGCTAACTGGTCAGGCTCCTCCATTGGCATCATATGCCCACAGCGCTGAAGCACAACCAACTTTGCCCGCGCCGCCTCTGCCATTTCCTTAGATTCCTGCAGAGATCTTAGTCGATCCTGGTCTGCTGTGATGACCAGCACAGGACTTTCGATGTCACGCATCGCCTCAAGATCCGATTTTCGATCCAAGGCAGAGAGACGCGCAAACACCTCAGCCCCCAGCCGGGTGCCCATATCTTTCATCCGCTGGATCAAATCTTCGTTTTCTGCGCGACTAGTGTGAACGGCACGCACCAAGGCTGCACGACTCATTCCACGAAACATTTTGTTTGTGGCGGGGCCAGATACCGACGGGCCACTGGGTCTTGTAGAGGTGCCGACCAAAATGAGGGCTTGCACGCGCTCAGGCGCTTGATACAGCATATACCGTGCGATATAGCCGCCCAACGAAAAGCCCATCAAGACGAAGCGTTCCGGACAGCGCGACAAATTACTTGCCGCCAGTTCTTGTAAGGTCGCCCCTTCACGGAAGTCGGCGTAGACAACGTTGTAGTCAGAAAAATGCGGCACCACACCACGCCATAAATCATGGTCCGTCATGAATCCTGGTGCTAAAACAATCGTGGGCTTATTACTCGTCACATGCTGCTCCGTTATTCCCGCGCACTTTCTAAGACCTGATTCAATGTGTGCACGATACGCACGATATCGGCGTTAGGGTTCGCCGCTGTGTGACGGATCCATTTACAGTTCTCGATCGTCACAGTTGATGCCATACCAACCGGCAAGTCAGTCAGAATACGATCCAGCGAATACCCTGCGCGTGGCCTCCACAAGACGATCGCGGTGCTAGGCTGCGCAAATAATTCGACCCGAGGGTCGTTCGCCAAGTGCTGCGCCAACGTCTCCGCCATCCCCACGCAGTGTTCAATGCGTTGAGCGACACCTTCTCTACCCCAACTCCAGAGCATCGCTAATAAAGGGATCGCGCAGGCTCCGTGCGATCCCAACAAGCCCACATTAGGCTCACTCAGGTAACCACCACCAAAGCTGATTGACTCTGCCGCCTTGTCTGGATCTCGAAACATGATCAGCGCAGACTCCTTGGGCTGAAACAGCCACTTATGGGATGACACAGCAACTGAATCAGCGTTTTCGATACCCGACAAACGCGATGCGTAACAGGTTAACCGCAAGGGCCCGCCCCATGCTGCATCCACATGTGTCCAGGCTGCGCGACCAATAAGATCCAGAGGATCCAGGGCGCCAACACTGGTCGTTCCAGAGGTCAATACCAATGCAGCGTGATTCAAATCCGCAGGCAAATCAACGGGAGATAATGCGCCAGCTGCATCGACACGAACCGTTCTAAAGCCTAACCCAAGTATGTGCGCTGCCTTTTTGATGGACAGGTGTGCTGCCTCGGAGGCAATGACTTCTTTAACGCCGGCACATTCTCGGGCAGCCCACAGTGCGGTCAAATTGGCAGCCGAGGAACCGGGCGTCATATGCCCTCCGCGCATGCCGAAGTATGGACAAAGCCATTGAAGAACCGTTTCTTCTAGCTGCCTCGCAACGGGTGCAGTTTCAGGATGAAGCAAGTTTTGGTTGAGCGAGGCGTTCCATAAGGTTGTCGCCCAAGTGAGCCAAGGCGTCGGCGGATCCTTGTGCGCGAACGCAGTCACCTCACCAAGTCGTGCCGCGCCGCCCAGTACGTTCGGTGCGAGGCGCGCCAAGGTCTCTAAGGACCCGAGGCCTCGCTCAGGCAGCTGCGGTGGAATCGCCGAGCGGGCACTGACCGAATAAGGCTGTCCCATGAGTTCAACCGCATGCCTGAGAGCATCGGCGTCAACTAAAAATTCTTTATCCATTTTGCCTCACATCACAAGTTCACTTCGCAGCGACCGCTTGCTAGCCGATCGATCGGCAGTTGATTAACCTTATGGCAATGTGGACAAGTGATTTTCATGGTGTGTGCGGTGAGATAACGATGAAACATCGTATATTTCATCATACAGCGCACAGCGCTCATGAAAAATATGCACGTACCCTTTTTTACCCCACCCATGTTCAATGAGATTCAGAAATGACAAGGTCATTCTTTAGAGCTATCGCGGTGGTGTTCACTACCTGCGCCGCAGCGACCGGCTTGGCGCAAACACTTGATCCTAAGGCAGTCGAGCTGGCTAAAACTGTGCCGATCGCCGACATACATATGCACACTTACTCACGTAACGGACCAGGTACCGCCGAGGTTGTCGAGAGAATGGCTGCAAACAACATCCGCTGGGGCGGTGGGGTTGGTGACCTGCGTATCGATATCGCCGATGCCTTGCGTGGTCGACATATCCCCGCTGCAGGCCAAAGGGAGTTCGCTGAGAGTTTTTTTCGGCAAGGCGCCGACACCCTGACGGCAACCGACAATGTGTACTTTCGTGACCTGTTTCGCGACGCGCATGACATGTTCGCCAAAGGAGTGATCAAGGGTTTTGGTGAATTACACACAAATAACGAATCTAGCGGGCCCCAACCATTCCGTCGCAAGCTCAAGACCGACAACCCTGTCATTCGCAAGTTTTACACCATCGCAAACGAGTTTGGCGGCTTCGTACAACTTCACACCCAGCACAACGCAGAGTTCACAGAAGATATTTTGCGTCTGTCAGAAGACTTCCCAAACACGACGACGATACTTTCACACTGCTTGCCGCACGGCCAGCCCGAGGATCTTGCGAATCTGTTTAAACAGCGGAAAAACATCATGTGTGAAATGTCTGCAACGGGGGAGTTGCATAACCGTCTCGCCCGGGTGAACCGGCCGGGTCGCGCTTATTCTGCCAATGGGCTGCGACCAAAGTGGAAAACGCTGATTGAGGAGTTTCCGGATCGCATTATGTTGGGATCAGACACCTGCTGCGGCTGGGATGCACACTACGGCGAGGCGATCACCGAAATACGCACTAACTTACTCCCATATTTACGGGCAGATGTCATTGAGCAAGTGGCTTATAAAAATGCACTTCGCGTATTTAAACTCGATGCGCAGTGAGACGAAATTTAAAATTAAATTTAAAAAACAATGACTTAGGATGAAATTAATCTAGTCAATCGTAGTTAACTATTTCTGAGTCTACCGACATAACGACTGGCCATATAGCAAAAAACTATTGTAGAAATTGATAAATACAATTTTTCTATAACAGTACTGTCACACTACACTGGCATTGTCTTGTTTGATCGTCAGTTAGCGTGATGTCCATCGCATCAACATGACCATCATAATCGACCAAGAAGTCCAACTCATTGAAAGGATTGAAAAATGGCCACTTTAAAAGGTAGCAAAACTGAACAAAGCCTCAAAGACGCTTTTGCCGGTGAATCGCAGGCAAACCGCCGTTATTTGTACTTCGCAAACATGTGTGACATCGCTGGTGAGAACGACACAGCAGCACTGTTCCGCTCAACCGCAGAAGGCGAGACTGGCCACGCGCACGGTCACATGGAATTTTTGATCAACGGCGGCGCAGGTGAGCCCGGTACCGGCATGCCCGGCCGTACACCTAAAGAAGCGCTAGAAGCCGCAATCCACGGTGAAACACACGAGTACACCGACATGTATCCAGGCATGGCAAAGATTGCTCGTGACGAAGGCTTTGACGAAATCGCCGACTGGTTTGAAACGTTGGCGAAAGCTGAGCGTTCACACGCCAACCGTTACACCAAGGCTCTCGCAGCATTGGAAGCCTAATCTAGCAGATTTTCGCTAGTGCATTAAAAATTCCCGCGACGCTGATGTCGCGGGAGCTTCTACTCTCTTAAAGTACAGAACACAGATTAGGGAAAGGGTCGCTTGCCATGAGCCAACGAGAAGGTAATCTAGAAGCTCCGACAAGACATCCGCTTGACTGGACCAATCCAGACTTCTACAACGAAGACTCGCTCAACAAAGAGCTCGAGCGCGTATTTGATATTTGCCATGGGTGCCGACGCTGCGTGAGCTTGTGCGGATCATTCCCAACACTATTTGACTTGGTCGACGCTACAGAAGACGGTGAAGTGCACGGTGTCGACAAGAAAGATTACGACAAGGTCGTCGAGCAGTGCTACCTGTGTGACCTTTGCTATATGACAAAGTGTCCCTACACACCACCGCATGAGTGGAACCTCGACTTCCCCCACCTAATGCTGCGCGCCAAAGCGATCAAGCACAAGAAAGGTGAAACGACATTGCGCGATAACGTATTGTCTTCGACAGATAAGATAGGCATGTTCGCTGGCATTCCCGTCGTGACGCAGGCCATGAATGCAGTAAACAAGACAAAGATGATGCGCTCTGTCCTGGAATCGACCTTAGGGGTCGACAAGGACGCATGGATCCCTGAGTACGCATCAAAGACCTTCAAACAGGTCGCCAAAGAGTCATCTAGTTGGCCTGTGAAAGACGGGGCAAAGACACCCGGCAAAGTTGCTGTTTACGCAACCTGTTTCATCAACTACAACGAACCAGGGATCGGGCAGGATTTATTAAAGCTGCTCGCGCACAACGAAATCCCATACAAACTCGTTGAGAAAGAAGCTTGCTGCGGCATGCCGAAGCTTGAGCTCGGTGATTTAGATTCTGTCGCGAAAAACAAAGATATCAATATCCCACAATTGATAGGGCTTGCGAAGGACGGCTATGCAATCGTGACGCCGATCCCCTCTTGCACGCTGATGTTCAAACAAGAATTACCGTTGATGTTCCCACATGAAGAAGATGTACAGCTCGTTAAAGAAGCGATGTGGGATCCCTTTGAATACTTCATGGCACGCAAGAAAGACGGCCTGTTAAAGACGGACTTTAAGACTGAGCTGGGTAAAGTCAGCTACCACGCGCCCTGTCACCTGCGCGTTCAAAACGTCGGTAAGAAAACTGCGGAAACCTTGGAAATGATTCCCGGCACAGAAGTGCATATTGTGGAGCGTTGCTCCGGACATGCGGGTACCTGGGGCGTGAAAAAAGAATTTCACAAGACGGCCATGAAAATTGGAAAGCCCGTATTCAAGAATATGGCGAGCACGGAGCCCGACTACATCAGTTCGGATTGCCAACTGGCCGGACACCATATCGAACAGGGTATGGAAGAAGGTGGCATGAAGAAATCACAAATGATGCACCCTATCTCTCTGCTGGCCAAAGCGTACAACCTTTAATTTAATCAATAAGAGATTTTCTAGAGATCATGATGGGAAAAATTCAGCGCAACGAGCTATTGAGTCTGGAAGCGTATTACAAGGCACGACCTGACATGCGTCAACGCGCTATCGCCGAACGTAAAAAAAGAACAGTCATACTCGGTGAACATCTCAATTTGATTTTCGAAAACAAGTTTTTGATGCAATATCAAATACAAGAGATGCTGCGCGTTGAAAAAATCTTCGAAGATGAAAGCATCCAAGAAGAAATGGAGACCTACAACGCGCTCGTTCCGGACGGCAGCAACTTTAAAGTGACCATGAAGCTGGAGTACACCAACGAAGTTGATCGTAAAGTAGCGCTTGCGAAACTCATTGGCATTGAGCATCGTGTGTTTATTGAAGTGGAAGGCCAGCGGCGCGTGTATGCCATTGCGAATGAAGACTTGGATCGATCAACTGCAGAAAAAACGTCCTCTGTTCACTTTTTGCGCTTCGAGCTGACAGCCGCGATGAAGAAAGCGTTAGAGGTCGGCGCCCAAATGAAGGTTGGTTGCGACCATAAAGAGTATCCCTCTCATGTGGAATCGCTTCCTGCCGAGACGCTCGCGTCTTTAGTGGAAGATTTGAATTAATTGAGATCTGCGCCCGTCACCACCGAGCCGTTTAATCTCCCCACGTCTGATGCGGGCGTCAGCATCGTGGGACGCAAGCGCGGCTCAGGCCCACCGCTGTTATTACTGCATGGCAACCCGCTCACCCAAATGAGTTGGGATCGTATTGCACCGCGCTTAGCTGAACACTTTACTGTTGTAACGACTGACCTGCGAGGCTATGGGGACAGTAGCAAGCCTGAGGGACTGCCAGATAGCAGCAACTATTCCTTCAGGCGCATGGCTCAGGATCAAGTCGACGTCATGGCACAACTCGGCTTCACAAGCTTTGCCTTAGCCGGCCACGATCGCGGTGCGCGTACGGCGTTTCGCTTGGCAATGGACCATCCCGATAAGGTCACACGCGTGGCGTTTCTAGACATTTTGCCGACCCACTGTGTATTTAAAGATATCCAGGCGCAGATGGCAATGGATTTGTATCACTGGTGGTTCATGGCACAACCCAAGGGATTTCCCGAGCGGTTATTGAAGGGTCACGAAGAGTTCTATATTCGTGACAAACTAATGAAACAAGGTCCGGGAAAAGGCGGCTTCACGGAAGCGGAAATCCTTGAATACATTCGCGTCTGCACTCCAGAAAATATTCATGGGGTCTGCGAGGATTACCGAGCGGCATTCAAAATCGATTTACCAATGGATACCGCTGATTTTGAAGCGGGTCGCAAAGTAAAACCACCTGCGCTCGTACTATGGGGTGCGAAGAGCCACACGTCTCATCATCATGATCCGCGGATCGAATGGCCGAAGTATTGCGCAAATATTGTTCGAATGGTTGAATTGCCGTGCGGACACTATCCGACTGAGCAAGCTCCAAAAGAGACCTATCAAGAGCTCTTTTCTTTTTTTAAGAACTGAGTCCGCAGGCTAGCAGTACCGGCGTTTGGTCCGTGACGACGAGGCGCCAACAATACAAAGGCTCGTCATGACCTTATTAGAGAACATTGTTCGCTCGCGTAATCTGACGAAAACGAATCAGGCGGTCAGGCGACTCATGTCTGGTCTGGGTGAGTCGAACAGCTCAAGCATGGCGCACGATGTCATTCGCCACTACTCGACACTCGATCAAGATGGGCGCATAGAGTTTTACACGCTGCTAGCTGAAAAATTTAATCCAAATCCAAAAGCTGTACTTGAAGCAGCGGCTGCGTATGCGAGCGAGGCCAACGCACAAAACCTCATTAAGTTGACGCGTGCCACCGAGTCTCCGCGACAAGAGCTACTGCGACGAATTAACCGCGCTCCTGAGGGCACAAAAACTATCTTGACGATACGACGAGAGATATTAAAACTGCTCGACAAGCGTCGCGATTTAGCCGCTCTGGATTACGACATCCGGCACTTACTGTCCTCCTGGTTTAATCCAGGCTTTCTAAAAATGCATCGGGTTGACTGGAACTCGCCAGCGTTGGTGCTAGAGAAAATCATTCATCACGAGGCGGTACACGCTATTGATGGTT
>CAJBTJ010000259.1 GCA_903958565.1 uncultured beta proteobacterium | reverse complement strand
CGATCTCAAATGAATGGGGAGGCCACTTAGCCGCAATGGCCTCCGAGGAAATGGAAACTATTCACCTCATCCCCAATCGTTACCCTAAGGGCGAATTTTTGCTCTTGTTTGACCCCCTGGATGGCTCGTCTAATATCGACGTCAACGTATCGATCGGTACGATTTTTTCAGTGCTGCGTGCGCCGGCAAGCGCTTCTGGTCGCGAAGTCACGGAGCAAGATTTTCTTCAGCCAGGCACGACACAGGTGGTCGCGGGCTACGCCATATACGGACCACAAACGATGCTCGTCCTCACGATTGGACAGGGTGTGGTCGCCTTCACGCTTGATCGCGAAATGGGCTCTTGGATTTTGACAAGCGACAACATCAAAATCCCAGAAGACACCAAGGAGTTTGCAATCAACATGTCGAATATGCGTCATTGGGCTCCTCCCGTACGTAAATACATCGACGAGTGCTTAGAGGGTAAAGCGGGCTCACGCGGCAAAGATTTCAATATGCGCTGGATCGCTTCGATGGTCGCCGACGTGCACCGCCTCATTACCCGTGGCGGTATCTTCATGTATCCGTGGGATTCCCGCGAGCCGAGCAAACCCGGCAAGCTACGCCTGATGTATGAAGCCAATCCGATGAGCATGCTCGTTGAGCAAGCAGGTGGCGCAGCAACCGACGGAAATCAACGCATTCTTGATATCCAACCTACTAGCTTGCATCAACGTGTGGGTGTGGTCTTGGGCTCCAAGAACGAGGTGGATCGCGTGACACGCTATCACCACGAAGCGAAAGCTTAGCGCGGTCAAAAAGAAAAAGCCTGCCAATTTCTTGGCAGGCTTTTTTTCTTACTGGATGCCTTTCGAGCTTATCCGAGCGGCACTTAGTCCAACGTAAATACTGTGGCACCCGTTGTTTTACGGGCAGCCAATGCCGCTTGCGCCGCACCCGCTTGCTCAAGAGGATAACGCTGATCAATACGAACCTTGATCTTTTTCTTGAGCACCAAATCAAACAGTTCGTCCGCCGCCGCTTGCATTTTCTCTGCCGTGTTGACGTGCGTACCCAAGGTGGGTCGTGTGACAAACAGTGAACCCTTAGCAGCCAGAATACCGAGGTTCACACCATCGACTGGGCCGGAAGCATTGCCGTAGCTGACCATCAGACCACGAGGCTGCAAGCAATCGAGCGAGGTCACCCATGTGTCTTTACCCACGCCGTCATACACAACAGGGACTTTTTTGCCTTTGGTCAATTCCATCACGCGCTCGACCACGTTTTCACGCGAATAGTCGATCACTTGCCATGCGCCGTGGGCTTTAGCCAATGCAGCTTTTTCAGGGCTCGATGCCGTACCGATCAACTTAACGCCCAACGCTTTCGCCCATTGGCAAGCGATGAGTCCGACACCACCCGCAGCTGCGTGGAACAAAATGGTTTCACCACCCTGCAAGCGATAGGTTTGACGAAACAGGTACTGAACCGTCAGGCCTTTCAGCATGATCGCAGCGGCTTGTTCGTAGGTAATGCCCTTAGGGAGCTTCACGACCTGCGCAGCAGGTACGTTACGGGCTTGCGCATAGCCGCCCAAGGGGCTTTGGCCGTAGGCAACCCGATCACCCACTTTGAATTGTTTGACGGCCTTGCCCACTGCAGTCACATCGCCCGCGCCTTCAAAACCAAGGCCGTG
>CAJBTJ010000258.1 GCA_903958565.1 uncultured beta proteobacterium | reverse complement strand
CATAACGAAAAACGTGAGACCAAGCATAGGTCTCGTCGCGGGCTATTTTCACCGACCGCTTGGCAAGCGGTTGCAGTTTCGCGAGTGTGTTGATGTTTGAAGGATTTTTTTTGCGCGACATGGAATGGTAGTTATTAGACTGGTAAGTTAAAGTTTGTTTGGCCAGGCGCCGCCAGATTACGTCGACATAGTTTGCGACTTGTTGATTTTCTTTTACATCAAAGTGTTCTTCAAGTAACATCCCAATATTAAACCTAATTTAGTTAAGACTAACTTCGGTATTGCTTAAGTGCTTGTGTAAAGTTCAAAGAATTAGTAAGTAAACACTTCCCCCCCCCTCTCACTCCCCCCTTTCTCTTTTTACCTTCTCATCGAGAACCTCCTTATGGCCAACGAAATTGCGCCCAAAATCCTTAATTTACCGATTGGTCTTTCTGCGACCGGCCTGCGTCAAGAATTCGACAGCATCGGTAAAGTCGATGTGCCTGCTAATCACTACTGGGGCGCGCAGACGCAACGTAGCTTGATTCATTTCAATATCGGGCATGACAAGATGCCTAAAGAGGTCTATCACGCCTACGGCTACGTCAAAAAAGCCGCGGCGATGGTCAACACCAAAGCGGGGCGCTTGCCGGCATGGAAAGGACAGTTAATACAGCAAGTGGCTGACGAAGCGATTAGCGGCAAACTAGATAGTGAATTTCCACTTTATGTGTGGCAGACGGGTTCGGGTACGCAGTCAAACATGAACATTAATGAGGTGATCTCGAATCGCTGTATTCAGTTGGTTGGCGGCACGTTGGGTGCGCAAGAGCCCATCCACCCGAACGATCACGTCAATATGGGCCAGTCGAGTAACGACACCTTCCCGACCGCCATGCACATTGCTGCCTACAAGATGGCAACGGAGAAAACCATTCCTGCGCTTAAGCGTCTGCGTGATGCGTTGGATGCAAAGTCAAAGCTGTGGGCGAACATCGTCAAGATCGGTCGTACGCATTTGGAAGATGCAACGCCGTTGACCGTCGGTCAGGAATGGTCTGGTTATGTGGGTGCGTTGGATGACTCAATTGCGAACGTTGAGTATGTCACTGAGGGCCTGCTGCAGGTTGCAATGGGTGGTACTGCGGTGGGTACCGGTTTGAACTCTCCCGTTGGTTTTGGTGACGCAGTCGCTGCAGAGTTGTCTCAGCTGACCGGTTTTGCGATTAAGACCGCCACGAACAAATTCACAGCGCAAGGCACGCTTGATCGTATGGTGCGCGCGCACGCTGGGCTGAAAGGCGCAGCCGTATCGCTCTATAAAATCGCGAACGACATGCGTTGGCTCGGTTCAGGCCCACGGACTGGTTTGATGGAAATGACATTCCCATCGAACGAGCCGGGTTCGTCCATCATGCCAGGCAAGGTCAATCCCACGCAGGCCGAAGCGATGTTGATGGTCTGTATTGAAATCATGGGCTCGGATGTTGCCGTACAGATGGGTGGTTCGGAAGGAAACTTCGAATTGAATGCTTTCCGTCCGATCATCATCAACAACTACCTGCACTCAGCGCTGATCATGGCCGATATGTGTGATCACTTCCGTGAGTTCATGGTCGAAGGTGCGGTTGTGAATGAAGCGCAGCTCAAATCAAATATTGACCGCTCGGTCATGATGGTGACGGCGCTGTCGCCCGTGATTGGTTACGACAAAGCTTCGGTTATTTCACACTACGCGATTGACCACAACTTGACGCTAAAAGAAGCAGCACTGGCCAATGGGGTCGATGAGGCGTTGTATGACCGCGTGGTCGTGCCAATCAATATGACCAAGCCAGGCTCGGCAGATATTCCTGCTAAGTCTTAATTGGAGTGTAAAGATGAATGCAAATAAGCAAGAAAATCTGACGGGTCAGCAAGCACTGCGGCAGCAGGTTGGTGAGCGATTCTCTGCAGACTGGGAGAGCAATGATCACCGTGCCAGACGATTGGTCTCGGAATTTATCGGCACCTCTGGTTTGACGTTTGTGCTGTCAGGTGGTGCAGCGATTCTTGCTGGGTACGGTGGCGGATCGCTTGCGCCTTACCAATTTGCATTCATTTTGTCGACGGTGGCTGCGCTATGGTTGGTGGCTGCCGTATTTTTTCTGGGCGATATCTCGTCGCACTTCAATCCCGCTATGACGCTTGGCTTTTGTTTGCGTGGCGATATCAGTGTCCCGATGGCAGTGGCTTACATCGCTGTACAAATGGTTGCCGCTGCTGCCGGGTCCTGCATGGCTGCTTACCTGTTCGGCACAGGTGGAAACTTGGCAGCAACTTCGCCGCAGCCCGGTATGTTGCTTCAGGCCGTCATTTTTGAAGCAATCCTAACGTTTGGCATGGTGTTGTTAGTCCTTGGGATGACAAACGGCCCGAAACTGGACGGAAGCGCGGTGCCATTAGCAGTCGGTGCGTATGTGATGGCCTGGGGAACCATGGGTGGTCCGTTTGATGGCGCGGCGTTTAACCCAGCGCGTGCGTTTGGTCCGGATTT
>CAJBTJ010000257.1 GCA_903958565.1 uncultured beta proteobacterium | reverse complement strand
ACGGAAAATAGGGAGGTGTTAGTTGGCAGGTATGGTGATGACACACTTTATGGCGGTGGTGGTGACGATACTTTAAGCGGTTGGGAGGGAAGTAATTCCATCGTTGCAGGAGATGGTGACGATGTGATCACGTTGGACTCCGGCCGAGGTACCGTCTTGGCGGGTGAGGGCAGCGACTCCATCATTTATCGGTCTGGGGAATATCAAATTTATGGTGATAACGGAACCGATACACTGAGTTTCCAAGTCTCGTCAGTGCGAACCCTTAAAGTAAACCTCGAGAAATTTACCTTAGAGGTTTATGCTAATTTTTTTTATAACCAGTATTCACCGATATACGAAATAGAAAACGTGACGGGTGCTCGGCTAGCGCACAATTATATTCAGGGCAATGAACTGAATAATGTTTTGATAGGCGGAGATTTTAACGACAGCATATTGGGTGGTCGTGGAAATGATATTCTTCATGGTGGCCTCGGAAACGACGTAGTCGCAGGAGATTTAGGTAACGACCTCATGTATGAAGGTCTCGGTGATGATGTTTATCGAGTGGACAATACTAACGATCTCGTCATGGTCAGGCCTAATGCCCAAGAGGGTGGGTTGGATAAGATCGAAGCCTGGAGTTCCTATAATTTAAATTGGTCAGATGCTCAAATAGAAAATCTGACATTGACGGGTAACAGGGAAAATTACGCAGTTGGTAATGCTCTTGATAATCAGATAGTCGGTAATACTTCTCACAACTTGCTTCAAGGTCTTGCAGGCAGAGATACCATCACTGGCGGTGACGGTAATGACACGCTTGAAGGCGGACTCGGCGGTGACGTCTTGAGGGGCGGTGCGGGTCGGGATGTATTCAGGATTTCTTCGAGAGAAGATAGTCGATTCGGTCCGGGTTTACTTGACCGACTTTTAGACTTCAACTTACGCGAAGACTCTATCGAATTTGTTGGAATGAACGGAATAGAGTCCGCCGCGATCGTAACAAATTTTTTTGCTTCAGTTGAAAAAGGCATCAGTACCATTATTGAAGATAGATCCTACGACAATAAGAAAGTTGTATTTTTTGCCTTTGATAATAACGGCGCTGAAGGTATCTATTTATATGTAAATGGTGCTGGCACTGGAACAGATTATGACGGCTCGCTTTTGCGATACTCGCCTATGCTGTATGGTGTTGCGAGTGATGGCTATCTGTCTGGTGCTTTAGTCTGGATCGATACAGACGATAATGGTGTGCGGGACTGGACTGATGGTAATGGCAATGGTCTGTGGGAGGAGGGTGAAGGGGAGTCCTGGACGCTCACCGATGGCCAGGGTCGGTACACCGGCCTTGAGGGTAGTGGCACGCTCAGAGTCTCTGCCAATCCGAATGGTACGACGATTGATATTTCGACAGGGGCTGTTTTTACCGGTAGTTATGCCGCGCCTTCTGACTCACAAGTCATCAGTCCGCTGACTTCATTGTTGGTCGCATCTGGCGATCAGCAAATCCTCAAAGACGCGTTTGGGCTTGGTTCCTTGGATGTTGATTTGACCTCCTTTGATCCCTTGGCTGCGGCTACCGCCGCCGACGGGTATAGCGATGCTGATGCAGTTATCGCGGTCTATATCCAGAGTGTCAATGCGCAAATCGCAAACATTTTGGCAGTGGCCACAAGCATGATGACGGCAGCGGGCGCGAATGCTTCTTCGGCAAGCACAATTGCAAACGCGATAGCGCAAAATCTCGCGACGGTTGCTCAGGCCGGACCGGTGGATCTCTCGTCGACCACGGTCATTTCGAATGCGATTGCAGCGGGCTCTGTCGGTGTTTTGACAGATTCGCAGCGTGTTGCCTTTAACGCGCAGTTAGGTTCTGTTTCGAGAGCCATGAACCTCATCAATGAAACAATCCAAATAGTCTCGAGTGCTGCGATTGAAGATGCTGAAAATAATATTGCTGTGGATGTCACTGAGGTGTTACGCGATGTGATCGCCGCGCAAATAGTGGCGCAACAAACCTTGGCGACGCAGGCTGCCAATGCTGTCTCGAGCAATAATGGAGCCCTGCTGACAGTCGGTGCCGTACAGCTCACCCAGTTATTGATCGAGGCTACGGCTGAGGTGGGACAGATACTGACCCCAGGTGCCTCACATCGATACGAGGCGTCGATTGATGATATTCAGGCGGCTGGCTTATCCGCGGATGGAAGTATTCTGGTATTGAAATTTGCTTCGACTGAGTTGGTTTTCCTACCTATTGATTCAGCCGGATTTAGTTTGGCGGGCGTGAGTTATACGCCTCAAGAAATTATTGATCAATTTGCGTTAAGACCTGCATTTACGTATTTCGTCAACAACACCACTGCCTATCTGTTGCCTGAACTATTTGCGGGTGATGCGTCGCTTGGTTTGTTGTATCAGTGGATTGACACCAGTGCCGATGCGGTGCTGGTGGGCTCAAACTTTGCGGACTTTATTGTGTTGCAAGGGACAGGTAACAAAGCGGTCAATGGCACAGGTGGTGCGGATGTGATCGATGGTGGTACGGGCTCGACGTTTGTATCGGGTGGTAGCGCCGGCGACGCAGATACGTTCTTCTTGGATGGCCGTGCGCCAGGCGTGTCTTGGTCGACGATTACGGATTTTGAGTTGGGCAGCGACAAAGTCACGATCTGGGGTTGGAAAGAGGGCGTGAGCCGCGCGAGCGTGTTGTTTAACGATGTCGATACGGGTGGCGCCACAGGCTATACAGGACTGACGCTGCATTTTGAAAATCTCTTGCCTGACAATGCCGCTGCGGGCAGTACGAATGCGAACTTTAATTCGATTACCTTGACGGGTTTAAGCTTGGTAGATTTTGGTGCGAGTTCGATTGAGGAACTCAACACGCAGATCGCAAATGACTTAAACAGTCACTTCATTGTCGGCCAGACCGTCGATGCATACGGTGAGCACGGCTATCTGTTTATCAGCTAACGAACAGTAACGTCACTTCGGAAAAAATAGTGAGTGATCCCACCCTTAGAGCGAGCATTGTCCTAAGCGACAGCACGATTTATCTCGAGTTTACTGAGTCGCTAGCATGGTCGAGTTATGAGGAGGGCGATTTTACCCTTCGAATTAATGGATCGACTAGCCTATCGCTTTATCGAATGTCCTCAAGCGGTAATCACATTTACTTGAGGCCGCAAACCCCAATTTATCGTGGCGTCACAGATGTCGATATTAGTTACTCCGCTTTTTTTGGGATGGATAGCCTTGAAAGCGTAGGAGGAGGCCAACTTACTACTTTTTACCGCGATAACGTCCAAAATATTTCAGACGTAAATCCATTAGAAGCACAAAGCATTACACGTGTTGATTCATCGCCAACGAATCGGTCGACCGTTGAGTTTTATGTTGTTTTTAGTGAAAGTGTTCTGACCGGTACGGTGAATGCCTGGGATTTTCAATTAAATTTTGGAGGAACTGCAACAGGACAAGTTGGGACTCCATACACCTATAACGGATCGGCTTGGTATGTTCCTGTTGTCAATATATCTGGCCAGGGTACTCTCGGACTAGGTTTAAATTCTAGCGGCACGGGCATCGTTTCATCAGCGAATCCACCTGGATTTTCAACTCCTAAATCTATTACTGAACGTTATGTTAGCGGCGAGTCCTACTCGATCGACACTGTGGCCCCGTCAACGCCTAACACCCCGAATTTGAGTGTAAGTTCGGATACGGGCAATGTGGATAATATTACCGCCGACCACACTCCGACGATCACTGGGACGGCGGAGTCAGGTAGTAGTGTGCGCCTCTACGACACAGATGGAACGACGCTAGTGGGTGTGGCTACCGCGACCGGTGGTGTATGGTTGATCACCTCGAGCGCACTGACCGATGGAGTACATTTTTTTACAGTTAAAGCATCCGATGACGTAGGGAACGTGAGTGCTGCATCAAATAGCTTAGTCGTTACGATCGATACGGTCGCTCCGACGTCCCCGGTGGTTTCATTGTTGGGTGTGGACTCTGATACGGGGATACTCGATGGCATTACCTCGGACACGACGCCGACTGTAATGGGGACGGCCGAGTCGGGGAGTACGGTCACGCTCTACAGCACGGATGAAACGACAGTGCTAGGGATGACGACCGCAAGCGGTGGGATATGGTCGATCACACCAAGCAATCTACTGCAGGGAACTTATGTCCTGACAGTGAAAGCAGTCGATAACGCTGGTAATGTGAGTACGTTATCAAATGGCCTTTTTGTTCAAATTGATGCGACTGCACCAGCGGCTCCGAATGGCCCTGCGTTGGTGGTGAATTCAGACACGGGGAGCAGCGTATCTGATCGTGTCACTGCGGATGCGACACCGACCTTGACGGGGATAGCTGAGCTTGAGAGTACGGTCACGCTGTATGACACGGATGGTACGACCCAGTTAGGATCGGCGGTCGCAACCGGCGGCGTATGGTCAATTACTTCGAGCCAACTGTCTGAGGGTGAACACACCCTGACGGTTAGGGCGACAGATCTCGCGGGCAATACGGGGCTAACGTCGAATGGTTTAGTCATCTTCATTGATACGGTCGCGCCTGCAGGCAGGACAGCTCCGATACTGGAGGTGAACTCTGATACAGGGATCACCGATGGCATCTCTGCAGATGCAACACCGACCATAATGGGGACGGCAGAGGCAGGGAGTACGGTCACACTGTACGACTCGGATGGCAGGACTCAACTTGGGGCGACGGTCGCAATTAATGGATTGTGGTCGATTACATCGGGGGAATTATCCGAGGGCGCACATGCCCTGACGGTCAAGGTGACAGATATTGCGGGCAATACGGGCATCGCATCGACTGGTTTATTCGTAACGATTGACACGACGCCGCCTGGGCCGTTGATTACCCCGTACTTAGACTTGAGCTCTGATACGGGGTTGATAGATGGCGTCACTGCGGATGCAACACCGACTTTTACGGGAACAGCGGAGATAGATTCTATTGTCACGCTGTATGACACGGATGGTGCGACGCAGTTAGGATCTACAGTCGCAATCGATGGCCGATGGTCGATTACATCGAGACCACTGTCTGAGGGCGCGCACACCCTGACGGCGACGGCCACAGATGTTGTGGGACAAACAAGCTTTGTTTCCAATGGGTTAGCAATCACCATCGATACCATTTCGCCGATTGTGGTTTCAAGCGACCCAACCGACGGCGTGGCGGGCGTGACGGTTAGTCCGGAAATGAGGATACGATTTTCAGAAGTGCTCAATGCGAATAGCGATCTTACAAACGTATATCTTAAGAATGCGCGTGATGAGGTGGTCGCTGTGGCCATCTGGGTAGATCAAAGCGGTGACCTGACGATTGTGCCGACTGAGACACTTGTCCGTGGGAGGACTTACTTTTTGACGTGGGAGGCCGACTCTTTATTTGATCTGGCGGGTAACAGCGTGAGCGCCATGTCCACTGCGGATGCATTAACGTTTACGACCGTGGTTGGAGACAATAATCTGATTCAAGGTAGAGTTGGACTTGATCGGATCACTCTGACCACGCTGGTCACGGAGTTAACGAGTTTTGATTTTTCGCCCGATGGGCGTGGATTCATTTTGGTGGGACCTGAGGGGACAGATACTTTTTATAGTATTGAGCAACTCAGATTTGTGGATGGATTGTTTACCCCCGAAGAGTTGCGCACATTATTTACACCGACCGTAAAGTTCCGAAGTTTTCAAAATGGCGTCGAAGTCTTGGCGCAACCAACATTTTTCACTGGCCCCTCATCCTTAAATTTGCACTATCAGCTAATTGATACTGCACCGGGGACAGTGCTTGTCGGTTCGACGTTGAATGATTTTATTGTTCTGCAAGGCGGTGGCAATAAGGCGGTTGATGGTGGGTTAGGCGATGATGTGATTGATGGTGGCACAGGATCGACATTTGTAAGTGGAGGCGGCGGCAGCAATACGTTCTTTCTTGATGGGCGCGCTCCAGGCGTGTCGTGGTCAACGATTACCGATTTTCGACTTGGGGTCGATTTCACAACGATCTGGGGTTGGAAAGCCGGTGTCAGTCGGGTTGCAGCCTTGGAGGCGAATGGTGGTGCTGCTGGTTATTCTGGTTTAACGCTTCATTTTGAAAATCTATTGCCGGATCTCGCCCCGCAGGGATCGCTTAATCAGAATTTAAATTCAATTACTTTTTCACATAAGAGTCTGGCAGATTTCGGTGTGGCTTCTTTGAATGAGCTCAACGAACAAATTGCAACCGGTGCGAGTAGTCATTTCACCGTGGGTGAAACAAACGATATTTACGGTCAACACGGGTATCTTTTTATCTCATAGCCAAACCACGCGGCTACCTAAACGTGGAGTGATGAAAGAGAGCTGTTGAGAGAATAGGTTGATTGGGTGATGTATTCGCGTGAAATAGATTGATATCGGTTGGTCGGGCTATAATGGCTGCAAATATGATAACTAAAATAATCGCGATTACACGATGCCAAATTACGCACAGTCCCGCGTGGGATTTCAAGAGTATCTAAACAACCTAAACGCACCAACAACTCGCTTGCTCGCCACGGACGACCTGAATGGCGACGGGTTAAAAGATTTAGTCCTTGTCGATTTAACTTACACACCTAGTGGTCAGCCGCCGATTTCTGTGCCGTTGAGGATTGCGCTCGCCGTCCCCACAGGTGGCTTTGTCGAGATACGAGACATCTTTTCAACTTCGGCGCAAAACGCCTACCAGGATCCCTATGTCGTCATAGACGATTTCACTGGCGATGGCTTGTCGGATGTCGTTGTGTACGACGCCGGTTATTACGACTGGAGCGGTGGTCGAGTCACAAGAGGTGGGATACCCGATTTGTGGGTAGGAACTTTGTCGGGCAGTCTCGTTTATAGCAGTGCCTTGTCTGATGCACTGACATCTTTTGTCAGACCGCAAGGGGACAATTATCGCGGAGGCTATCAAATCGATTTGACGATGGGCGTCAAAGACATTACCGCCGCAGATATCGATCAAGACGGTGACATTGATCTATGGATTGAATCAACAGGCAGTGCGAACATGACGAGTCACTTCGTTGTGAATAATGGTAACGGGACATTCTCAGTTGATTTTGATCACAGATTAGACAATGCTTTTTTCTTTGGCCCAAACTCTTGGGCGAATCTTGGCACGGGGACCGATTACTACCGTTACGGATCCGGAGTTTTTTTAGATGCGAACGGAGATGCCGCACCGGATTTACTTTTAGGCCAGATCAGAGATAACGATATTTCGCATATCGGACAGTCAAGTTTTTTGATGATCAATGATGGCACTGGATATTTTTCAGCCGCACGCGCTGTGAGATTAAGCCTACCCGATTTTTATTATGGGTATACGAGCGTGCAAGACGCGAAAGCGTTCGACGTCAATGGCGACGGTTTGCAAGACCTAGTTCTGATTCATACTAGAAATGATGACGTTTCCGGCCCTCTGGTAGAAACGGCTTGGCGGGGTACATACATCCAAGTACTACTTCAGAACGCCCAGGGTGAATATGTCGATCGTACGGATGACATGCTTGGCGATCAGAGCGCTTGGTCGAGTCAATCAGCCAATGCGTATGCCCAGCTCATCACGCCGTTTGATATCAATCATGACGGTCGCATGGACTTTGTCTTGAGCTATCGTGGTGAACGTCCTTCGGATAGTGCACCCGTGCTGTTTATGTCTAAAGGTGATCACTTCGTTGTCGGAGATCGTTTTTATCTGACGGGCGGAGACAGTTATTTTGGCGAAGGCATGCGCCCCGTTGATGTGGACGGCGATGGGAAATTAGACTTCGTACACTTGGACGCCGCGTATGGTCCAAACGGACGATATGATGGCGTGCTATCTGATGATTACAGCACGATCGTCTATCAGCACGCATTGATTTCAAACAGTACGTACTTAATGGCGGAGCCGTTTGCAGGTCCAGCCGAACTGAATCTGACGTATCAACTGATCGATTTTAGTGACTCAGCAGTCGTTATAGGTAGTTCTTCTAACGAGTTCATTAAGTTAGCAGGAACAGGTAACAAGGCTGTGAGTGGAGGCGGCGGAAACGATGTCATCGACGGAGGCACAGGATCGACTTTCGTCAGTGGTGGCGGCGCTTCGACAGACGCATGCACGTTTTTTCTAGATGGGCGTGCTCCCGGTGTGTCATGGTCGACTATTACCGACTTTGACCTTGGGTATGATCGTGCCACCATTTGGGGATGGACGCCAGGCGTCAGTCAGGTCAACGCCACGTTCACGGATTTTAATACCGGCGGCGCACCAGGCTACACGGGCCTGACGCTGCACTTTAATCATTTACTTCCGGATGATCATTCGCCCAACGCTCGTAATCCCGATCTAAACTCAATCACGCTGTCGGGATGCTCACTTGCCGATTTTGGAGCCACCTCATTGGCCGAGCTCAACACACAAATTACCACGCGTGCGAATTCACACTTTGTGGTGGGTTCTACTGTTGATCAGTTTGGAGAGCATGGCTATTTATATATTTCGTAATCGCGACCGTCTCTGGCGAACCTAAAGATGGTCTCCAAGCTAAGTGTCCTTTATTCGAATTCACCTCAGCGTAGTGCCCGTTTGAAATGCCTTGGGCTATTTCCTTGGCATTCTCTAATCCCAGAAGTCGATCTTGAGAGCAGGGCAGCACTAGCGTATGGGCTTTGACTCTCGCAAGCGCCCTACTTAGGTCTCCGCCAAACGGTGTGCGCACATCATGCGCAGAAGATGCTTGATAGCGACGCAGGAGACTCCAAGCATCCCAACTGGCAAACCCGTTGCCTGCGCGCTCTGCTTCGTCATGGAGTGTATTGAGCGGAGTCGTTTCTAGATAGTCGTCGGTCACCGTCCAAGTGAAGTAGTGGCGGCCAGCGGTACGTTGTCCAGCTTCAGGCTGTATCAGAGGGGCATGCGTGTGATACTGACCGCCACGCCAATTCGGATCGAGTGCGATGATGTCGAACATACGCTTCGTTGCCATCAGGAAGGTATTGCCAGCTTTCCAGGCGGGTACAAGTAATACGGCATTTTTGACTGAATCAGGGAAATGGATCAGCCACTCGAGCGTCTGGAATGCGCCCATGGACGCGCCTGCCAGCAGAGCAACTTGTCGAGAGCCGAGTCCGAGTCCCTCGGCGGCCAATTGATATTGCGCACGGGCCATATCCCGGATGGTGTAGCGCGGAAACTTATCGAATAAGCCATCAGCCGGTTTAGAGGACGTGCCACCGCCGATCGCGTCTGTGCACACCACGCAATAGCGATTGGTGTCATAGGCTCGACCGGGGCCGACATGCTCTGCTGTACCGTGGCGTAGGTTGCTTGTGCCTGGCATGACTAAGCATAGGTTGTCGCGAGCGTCATTGAGGGTGCCGTACATGACATACCCGATTGTTAGCGCGTCGAGCGTTTCACCAGATTCAAAGGTGAAGTTACGAATAGTGAAGGTACCTTCGACGGGCGTGGGACGCAGCGATGTGTGCATAATCAACCGTATTGTTTCCCAATCCACTTGCGATACTCGCCGCTCGTGACGCCTTGCACCCACTCTGGGTGGTCGAGATACCACTGCACGGTTTTCTCAATGCCGGACTCGAAGGTCTCTTTTGGTCTCCAGCCTAACTCGCGTTCGATCTTGCGGGCATCAATCGCGTAGCGGCGGTCGTGGCCGAGGCGGTCTTTTACAAAGGTGATCTGTTCAGCGTAGGGCTTGCCGTCTGCACGGGGGCGCAGTTGATCAAGACGGGCGCAGATGGTGTTGACGACATCGAGGTTAGCTTTCTCGTTCCAGCCACCGATGTTGTAGGTCTCACCGATGCGGCCCGCTTCAAGTACACGTGCGATGGCATGGCAGTGGTCTGTCACGAATAGCCAGTCGCGCACCTGTTGACCATCGCCATAAATCGGCAACGGCTTGCCCGCTAGCGCATTGAGAATCACGAGCGGGATCAGTTTCTCGGGGAAATGAAAGGGCCCGTAGTTATTGCTGCAATTGGTGGTGAGTACCGGCAGACCGTAGGTGTGATGCCACGCTCGTACAAGATGATCGGACGACGCCTTGCTAGCGGCATAGGGGCTGTTGGGCTCAAATGGATTTGTTTCGGCAAACGGCGGGTCTTGGGGGGCAAGGGTGCCGTAGACCTCATCGGTCGAAACATGCAGAAACCGAAAAGCCGCTTGCTCTGCTGCGGGCAGAGCTGACCAATACGCGCGTACGGACTCTAGTAGATTGAAGGTACCAACTACGTTGGTCTGTATAAAATCGCCGGGCCCATGGATCGAGCGATCGACATGGGACTCTGCAGCAAAGTTCAAGATGGCCCGGGGCTGATGGTCGGCGAGGAGCTTGTCGACCAGTGCGCGATCACCAATATCGCCTTGCACGAAGACGAGTCGTGGATCGTTGGCGAGCGACGACAGATTATCTAAATTACCCGCGTAGGTGAGCTTATCTAGATTGACGACCGGCTCGTCGTGTTGTGAGAGCCAAGTATGTACAAAATTACTGCCGATAAAGCCGGCACAGCCAGTGACAAGAATCATGAGGACGTTAGACTTTGTGGATTGTTATTAAGAGGGTTTGGTTTCGTCCCAATTGTAAGGTATCAACAAAAGAGGATGCACCTCCACAGTGCAGCCGGTGCTCTGGACGGCCCCTGGCACAATCCACCTACGCCTTAAAACCCAAATAGTCTCGCTGGATTGTCGGTCAGGATCTGCTTACGCACTTTGTCGTCATCGGTCCAGCGTGCCAGCAGGTTGAAGAGTTCAACCGAGCTGTTCTCACCGAACGACAAGTGCGGGTAGTCGCTGCCCCAGATCAGACGATCGGGTGCGGCTTTGATTAGTGCTTTGGCCATCGGGTCCGCATCGGTGAAGTTTGGCACTTTT
>CAJBTJ010000256.1 GCA_903958565.1 uncultured beta proteobacterium | reverse complement strand
GGGCGCGGTTTTTTCACTCAACTAGCTTCGCTATGGCAGCTGTACACCACCGTGTCGGGTTAAGCCGCCTGATACTGCGTCACGCGTTTGCGAACCAGTTCAAGCACGCCCTGACAGGCATCCTCAAGGTAATCCAATACCTTTCCGAAGCCCTCTGGGCCACCGTAGTAAGGATCAGGTACTGTGGCTTCTTCGTACTCATTGGCGAAGCGCATCAGCAACATCAGCTTATGGTGATGGGGTTTAGGACACTGTTGCTGCAGCGCAGAAAGGTTTTCCCAATCCATCGCCAAAATCAGGTCAAACTCACGGAAATCGTCAGCAGTAATCTGGCGAGCTTCCGTTCGAGTGATCTCGTAACCCCGTTTTCGGGCAGCAACCTGCGCGCGGGCGTCTGGAGCTTCGCCAACGTGGAAGTTATGGGTACCGGCAGAATCAATGCCCACGACGTCTGAGAGACCCGCGTCATTGATAAGGTGGCGAAAAACGCCTTCAGCACTGGGCGACCGGCAGATATTGCCCATGCATACGAAGAGGACTTTTGTCATGATGGTGCCATTGTGCGGGAAAACCCGTAACATGTCTAGAGTTTTTTTTCTTAACAATCAATGCGGCACATCATAAAAAATATAAAATAAAACCCTTTATATTCAATGTGTTGCTTAACTTATCTCATGTAATCTTTAACTTAGACGCAAAAAAATAAATCAATTTTTTACTGAAATAATCTCTTTTTATGCACCGCGATATGGCAAAACCGAGACAGTCAGGCACCAGAAAGTAGCACACGCTCCTTCAGAACGCGCAAGGCGTCGCGCGCGGCAGCGGCCTGCTCAAATTCAAGGTTACGGGCATGGTCCAGCATCAGCTTTTCTAAGCGCTTAAATTCTTTAGCAAGCGCTTTCTCGTCGCCAAGCAAAGACAAATCAATCTCTTGATCCGGCTGATCTCTAAACGCTGGGGCAACAATTCCATCGATGAGTTCGCGCACCGCCTTGCGCACACTACGGGCTTCAATGCCGTGCTCAGTGTTAAAGGCGATTTGTTTATTGCGACGACGTTCGGTCTCACCCATCGCGCGTTTCATGGAGTCCGTCATGCGGTCTGCATACAAGATTGCACGGCCGTTTAAGTTACGCGCGGCGCGTCCAATCGTTTGAATCAAGCTTCGATCGGAGCGCAAAAAGCCTTCTTTATCCGCATCAAGAATCGTCACGAGAGAGACCTCCGGAATATCCAGGCCTTCGCGCAACAAGTTAATACCCACCAAAACATCGAACACACCCAAACGCAAATCACGAATGATTTCCACGCGTTCAACCGTATCAATATCAGAGTGCAGATAACGAACTTTGACCCCGTGTTCAGAAAGGTAGTCGGTTAAATCTTCCGCCATCCGCTTGGTCAGTGTTGTAACAAGCACGCGCTCTTTGACCGCGACGCGTAGTTTGATTTCACCGAGTAGATCATCGACTTGCGTGCGTGCGGGACGGACTTCAACAATTGGATCGACAAGGCCCGTTGGTCGCACGACTTGCTCAACCACATTATCCGTATGACCTTGCTCATAATTACCTGGCGTTGCGGAAACGAAAACGCACTGGCGCATGCGCGCTTCAAACTCTTCCATTTTGAGTGGTCGATTATCCATCGCGGATGGCAAACGGAAACCATAGGTGACAAGCGTCTCTTTGCGGGCGCGGTCGCCGCGATACATACCGCCGAGTTGGCCAATCGTGACATGGCTCTCGTCAATAAACATCAAGGCATCGCTCGGCAGATAATCGATGAGTGTTGGGGGTGGGTCGCCTGGTGCGGCACCAGACAAGTGGCGCGAATAGTTTTCGATCCCCTTGCAGAAACCTAACTCGGCAAGCATCTCCAGATCAAAGCGTGTGCGCTGTTCAATCCGCTGCGCTTCGACGAGATGGCCGGAGTCAACAAAGAATTTGACGCGCTCGCGCAGCTCTTGCTTGATCGTCTCGATCGCGCGTAACACTGTGTCACGCGGCGTCACGTAATGCGAACCCGGGTAGACCGTAAAACGTGGCACTTTCTGTCGCACTTTTCCGGTGAGCGGATCAAACAGTTCAAGGCTTTCTACTTCGTCATCAAAGAGCGATAAGCGCACTGCCAGCTCGGCACTCTCGGCCGGGAAAATATCAATCGTCTCGCCACGCGCACGGAAGGTGCCGCGCGTGAACTCTGTGTCATTGCGTTCATACTGCATCGCGACCAGACGCGCCAAAATTTCGCGGCGAGCAATACGATCACCGGTGCGCAAAATCAACACCATCGCATGGTAATCAGAGGGGTTACCAATACCGTAAATACAGGACACCGTGCCCACGATCACGGTGTCGCGACGTTCGAGCAAGCTCTTGGTCGCCGATAAACGCATCTGCTCGATATGCTCATTGATCGATGAATCTTTTTCAATGAATAGGTCGCGTGTGGGCACGTAGGCCTCGGGCTGGTAGTAATCGTAGTAAGACACGAAATACTCCACCGCATTGCGGGGGAAGAACTCCCGCATCTCTGCGTATAACTGCGCTGCCAACGTCTTGTTTGGTGCAAGCACCACCGCTGGCCTACCGAGGCGCGCAATCATGTTGGCCATCGTGAAGGTTTTGCCCGAGCCCGTCACGCCCAAGAGCGTCTGGGACATCAAGCCATCGCGCACCCCCTGCTCTAGTAAGTCGATGGCTCTGGGCTGGTCGCCCGCAGGCGGGTAAGGCTGATACAGCTGAAAAGGACTATCCGGATACGACACGAACTTTCCGGCCTCATTGCCGGTGGAAATCGTCGCGTGCGGCACAATGCCTAAGTTCGCCACCTCGTGCGCAATGGCAGCGGGCAAGCCCCGCGCCCCGAGGTCTGGCGACACCGCGTCAGGCTCGGGAGCGTCAAGGGAGACAAGCTCTGGGGATAATTCAGTTTTCTTAGGGTTCTTGGGCGAGGCCATGCTAGACTTATTCGGGTAAGCCCTTGGATTTGGGCTGAACCGTACATTATGTTCCGTCCAGCGCAAAGCGTCCACTCCAAACTCGAACACCCCTTTTTTTCCTCCTTTGATTGTCATCCTCTCAACATGAGCACCCTCTTTCAATCCGTCGAACTTGCCCCCCGTGACCCGATCTTGGGCCTCAATGAACAATTCAATGCGGATCCCCGCAGCACCAAGGTCAATCTGGGTGTGGGCGTCTATTACGACGACAACGGCAAGATCCCTCTGCTCGCCGCCGTACACAAAGCCGAAGTGGCACGTGTCGAAGCCGCAGCCGCGCGTGGCTACCTGCCGATCGAAGGGATTGCTGGCTATAACAAAGGCGCCCAAGAGCTCGTGCTGGGCAAGAATTCTTCACTGATTGCAGACGGTCGCGTGTTGACGATGCAAGCTTTGGGCGGCACCGGTGCACTCAAAATCGGTGCAGACTTTATTAAGCAACTTGTGCCAAATGCCAAGGTTGCGATCAGCGACCCGAGCTGGGAAAACCACCGTGCCTTGTTTGAACGCGCGGGCTTCGAAGTCGTGAACTACCCCTACTACGACGCAGCAACGCATGGCTTGAATTTCAAAGGGATGCTCGACGCCCTGCGCAACCTGCCACAAAAGAGTGTTGTCGTTCTGCACGCGTGCTGCCACAACCCGACCGGTGTGGACTTAACGGTTGATCAATGGCGCGAAGTGGCGCAAGTCGTAAAGGCATCGAACCTGATTCCTTTCTTGGACATTGCCTACCAAGGCTTCGGTGATGGGCTTGAATCTGATGCAGCCGCTGTCCGTCTATTTGCTGATCTCGACATGACGATGTTCATCAGCTCGTCTTTTTCGAAGTCGTTTTCGCTCTACGGTGAGCGCGTCGGTGCGCTGACCATCGTCACCGGTAGCAAAGATGAGTCCAATCGCGTGCTCAGCCAGGTCAAGCGCGTGATTCGTACCAACTACTCCAATCCACCAACCCACGGCGGAACGATCGTTTCTGCTGTGCTCAATAGCCCTGAGCTCTTCGCACTGTGGGACAAAGAACTCGCCGGCATGCGCGACCGTATCCGCTTGATGCGTCAGCAGCTCGTTGCAAAACTGACCCAATACGGCGTGAAAGGCGACTGCAGCTACGTGATGAAGCAGCGTGGCATGTTCTCGTTCTCGGGGATGACAGCGCCTCAGGTTGAGCGTCTGCGTGCAGAGCACGGCATTTACGCTGTCAGCACAGGACGCATCTGCGTGGCGGCCCTCAACAGCCACAACATCGATACCGTTGCCAAAGCCATGGCAGAGGTCATGAAAGACTGACCTTCGCTAGTCCTGGCCCCCCAAAAACAGCCTCTTTGACCAAGAGGCTGTTTTTTTATACAGATTTATTTGCCACATCGGGATTTTTAGGGCAAAATAGTGCTGTATATACAAACAGCGCTGTACAGAATGACAGCGCTTCGCTGACGGCACTTCACTGACAGCACTTCACTGACAACGCATCATTAACAGCTCATCAATGACGGCGCAACGGCACAAAACAGGCTCAATCATGTCAATCAAACTGACCGACCGACAGCAACAAATTCTGGATCTGATCCGCGAAGCCGTCATCAACACCGGCTTCCCCCCGACCAGAGCGGAAATTGCCCAAACGCTGGGCTTCAAATCAGCGAATGCGGCCGAAGATCACTTACGTGCCCTCGCCCGCAAAGGCGTGATTGAGCTCACGGCCGGCGCCTCGCGCGGCATACGCTTAACCGAAGCTGCCGCAGACTTTTATGGCGATACCAATATTGATCCCGAACGCGTCCGCTCGCACTCACCCGACCACAGCACTCCCACACCGCTGCCTGGTATGGGCCAGATCCTTTTGCCACTTGTCGGTCGTGTTGCTGCAGGTTTTCCGATTCTTGCCACAGAAAACATCGAAAAAGAAATGCATATTGATGCAAACATGTTTACCCAAACCCCAGACTATCTACTGAAGGTCAAGGGACTGAGCATGCGTGACATCGGCATTCTGGATGGCGACTTACTCGCCGTCAAAAAAACGAACGTTGCGCGCAATGGGCAAATCGTCGTCGCGCGAATTGATGACGAAGTCACCGTCAAGCGTTTGAATCAACAAGGTTCACACATTGAGCTGCTACCCGAGAACGCTGACTTCGATCCAATCGTCGTCACCGCTGATCAAGAGTTCTCTATCGAGGGAATCGCACTCGGGCTCATTCGCAGCACACCGCTGCAATAAGCAGGCATTACGCGCGCGCTAAGTGTCTCGGTAACGTTCAAGCGCGCGTCGGTCGCGCTTAGTGGGTCGGCCTTCAATGTTCTGTGAGGGTTCGACGTAATACTTACGTCGCTCTGCGGCAGTCTGACGCGCTAAGACACTCTCGGCGGTTTCTTCATACAACAAGCGAGCGAGCGTGGCTGACCGTCGTGTCTCTGTAATGCCACGTACGACGAGTTCTACGCGCTCTTGCTCACGATGAATCATGAGTTTGTCGCCGACCTTGATCAAACGGGCTGGCTTGGCGCGCTCCTCCCCGACATGCACACGACCCGCTTCGATTGCCGTCGCGGCAATCGTGCGGGACTTGTAAAAACGTGCGGCCCACAACCACTTATCGAGCCGCACACTGTCTACAAAGACTTGCACTCAGTGTTTGATCACCGGATCCGTCGCAGCGCCTGTGGGTTTAGCCACAACGTCCTGCGCAACCGGTGCTTCCTCAGGCAAGGGTTTTGTGGGGCTCGACAAAGCAACTTCCAACACTTTGTCGATCCAACGCACTGGCACGATCTCGAGATGATTCTTCACGTTATCCGGAATCTCTGCGAGATCCTTGACGTTCTCTTCAGGAATCAATACCGTTTTGATGCCACCGCGATGAGCGGCCAGCAGCTTCTCTTTCAAGCCACCAATCGCCAAGACTTCGCCGCGAAGCGTGATCTCGCCAGTCATCGCCACATCGGCACGCACTGGAATGTGCGTGAGTGCCGACACAATCGCTGTCGTAATGGCAATACCCGCAGACGGACCGTCTTTCGGCGTCGCACCTTCAGGGAAGTGCACGTGGATATCGCGCTTCTCAAAGATCGAGTCAGCAATACCCAAGCGCGCAGCGCGTGCACGCACCACGCTGCGCGCGGCTTCGACCGATTCCTTCATCACATCACCAATCGATCCCGTTCGCTGAATCACGCCCTTACCAGGCATGTCTGCGACTTCGATCGTCAGTAAATCGCCACCAACTTCCGTCCATGCCAAACCAGTCACTTGACCGATTTGATTTTCTTTCTCGGCCATACCAAAGTTATAGCGACGCACACCGAGGTAGTCACTCAGGTTTTCAGAGTTGACGACGACTTGTGGAATCACCGCATTGGACTTTGCAGCTTTATTTGCTTCGGATTCAGCGAGAAGTTTTTTAACAACCTTTCTACAAATTTTGCCGACGTCACGTTCAAGCGAACGCACACCTGCCTCACGTGTGTAATAACGCACAATGTCGCGCATGGCTGATTCGTCGACCATCAACTCCTCAGACTTGACGCCATTGTTCTTCATCACCTTGGGCAGCAAGTGCTCTTTGGCAATATGAATTTTCTCGTCCTCGGTATAGCCAGACAGACGAATCACTTCCATACGATCCAGCAAGGCCGCAGGAATATTTAACGTATTGCTGGTTGCCACAAACATGACATCCGATAAATCAAAATCGACTTCGACGTAGTGATCTTGGAACGTATGGTTTTGTTCTGGATCTAACACCTCCAACAACGCCGACGCAGGATCGCCACGGAAATCCATTCCAAGCTTATCGATCTCATCAAGCAGGAACAACGGATTGCGCACAGCCACCTTGGACATGTTTTGCAAAATCTTGCCTGGCATCGAGCCGATGTAGGTACGACGGTGTCCACGAATCTCAGCTTCGTCACGCACACCACCCAAGGCCATGCGGATGAACTTGCGATTCGTTGCCTTGGCAATCGACTGTCCCAGCGAAGTCTTACCCACGCCTGGAGGTCCGACCAGACAGAGGATCGGCGCTTTCACCTTATCCACGCGTTGCTGGACCGCGAGATATTCAAGGATACGTTCTTTGACTTTGTCCAGACCATAGTGGTCAGCATCCAAGACGCTTTCTGCGTTGGGAATGGAGTTGTTGACCTTGCTCTTTTTACGCCAGGGCAAACCAATCACGGTGTCGATATAGTTACGCACCACGGTCGCTTCAGCGGACATGGGCGACATGAGCTTTAACTTCTTGAGCTCACCATCGACTTTCTTGCGTGCATCTTTAGGCAAATGCGCAGCTTGGATTTTCTTCTCAAGCTCTTCGATATCGGCACCCTCTTCGCCCTCGCCCAACTCTTTCTGGATCGCTTTAACCTGCTCGTTCAGATAGTAGTCACGCTGGCTCTTCTCCATCTGCTTTTTCACGCGACCGCGGATACGCTTCTCGACTTGCAAGATATCAATCTCGGTTTCGAGCTGGCTCAGCAATGCTTCGAGGCGCTCAGATGTCGAGATGATTTCCAGCATTTTTTGCTTCTGCTCGAGCTTCAAGGGCAAGTGCGCAGCAATGGTATCAGCCAGACGGCCAGCGTCATCGATTCCAGCGAGTGAGGTCAGAATTTCTGGGGGGATCTTCTTGTTCAGTTTGACGTACTGTTCGAACTGACTGACGATCGCGCGACGCAAGGCTTCGATCTCAGCACCCATCGTGACATCTGGTGCGATCGGGACTAACTCAGACGTGAAATGTGTCTCCACGTCTTGTATTTCTGTGACGCGAGCACGCTGTGCGCCCTCGACCAAGACTTTAACGGTACCGTCTGGCAACTTCAGCATTTGCAGAATGGTGGCCACACAGCCGATTTCGTAAACGTCCTCGGGGGTAGGATCGTCCTTTCCAGCTGACTTCTGTGCAGCGAGCATGATGCTCTTGCCGGCTTCCATCGCAGCCTCTAGCGCCCGAATCGAACGCGGACGTCCCACAAACAGTGGGATCACCATGTGGGGAAACACCACCACATCGCGCAAAGGCAATAAAGGCAAATTAATTGCTTCAGAAGGCAGGATCTGATTTCCAGACATGAAGACATCCTAAGAAAAACTCGATAAATCCGGACTGATTTATCGACACAACACATCGCAATTTCACGAATAGACTTGTTATGTGGACAATAGCCGAAATTTCAAGATTCAGCCCTCAGAATGAACAAAAGCCCCTAAAAAGGGGCCGAAAACCAGAGTTATCATTAGGGTCTAGTTTTGTTCAGGCTGCGGCGTCTCGGACACTTGCTGACGCGGCTGGGGGCTGTTGATCCGCTTCGTCTGCGTAAACCAACAAAGGTTTGCCCTGACCGTCGATCGCAGCTTCGTCGAGCACCACACGCTTGATATTGCCCTGCGTCGGGAGCTCGTACATGGTGTCCAGTAAAGCGGACTCAAGGATAGAGCGCAAACCCCGAGCACCCGTCTTGCGCTTGATTGCTTTACGTGCGATCGCGTGCAACGCGCCTGGGCGGATTTCAAGTTCTGCACCTTCCATCGCGAACAGTTTTTGAAACTGCTTGACCAAGGCATTCTTTGGTTCAGTCAAAATTTGTATGAGCGTTTCTTCATCAAGCTCTTGGAGCGTTGCCACCACAGGCAAACGTCCGACAAGCTCAGGAATCAAGCCAAACTTCACAAGGTCCTCTGGCTCGACATCCAGGAATGTATCGCCAGTAGACTGATCAACTTTGGAGTCAATCGACGCGCCAAAACCGATACCGGAACGCTCAGTACGGTTGCGGATGACTTTCTCAAGCCCGTCGAACGCGCCGCCAACAATAAAGAGGATGTTGGTCGTAGCAACCTGAACAAAATCCTGATTTGGATGCTTGCGACCACCTTGAGGCGGAACCGAGGCAACCGTCCCTTCAATCAGCTTGAGCAGCGCTTGCTGCACACCCTCGCCCGACACATCGCGGGTGATGGATGGGTTGTCTGCCTTGCGTGAAATCTTATCGATTTCGTCGATATAGACGATTGCGCGCTGCGCTTTTTCTACTTCGTAATTGCAATTCTGAAGTAGTTTTTGAATGATATTCTCGACGTCTTCTCCGACATAACCCGCTTCGGTGAGTGTCGTTGCGTCAGCCATGACAAACGGCACATTCAACTGACGCGCAAGTGTCTGTGCCAGCAGGGTCTTACCGGAACCGGTTGGGCCAATCAGCAGAATATTGCTTTTTGAAAGCTCAACGTCGTCACCCTTTACTTCGCCGTGACGCAAACGTTTGTAGTGGTTATAGACCGCCACCGCAAGCACGCGCTTAGGTGTTGTCTGTCCGATGACGTACTGATCGAGAAAGGCTTTGATTTCAGCAGGAGTAGGCAGGTCTGTACGGATCGATTCACGCGCTTGGGCCTGCGCTTCTTCGCGGATGATGTCGTTGCATAAATCAATGCACTCATCACATACGAACACCGACGGGCCAGCGATCAGCTTACGGACTTCGTGTTGGCTCTTGTTGCAAAATGAGCAATACAAAGTCTTTGTTGGGGCTGATCCTTTCTTATCTGTCATAGCGATCCATTACAGGTTTTAACCGCACGAGGCCGTTAGACTGGGTCTGCGCGCGAAGTCAGGACCTTATCAATCAGTCCGTAGGTTACCGCATCCGCTGCCGACATAAAGTTATCGCGCTCGGTGTCGATACCGATGCGCTCAACCGTTTGCCCCGTGTTTTCAGAAAGCATCTGGTTTAAGCGCTCTCGCAAATCAAGAATCTCACGCGCCTGGATTTGAATATCAGACGCTTGGCCTTGCGCACCACCAGAGGGCTGATGAATCATGATGCGCGAATTAGGCAAGGAAAAACGCTTGCCTTTGTTTCCCGCAGCCAATAGGAAAGCCCCCATACTCGCAGCCAAGCCAGTGCAAAGCGTCGAGACCTCTGGCTTGATAAAGCGCATGGTGTCGTAAATCGCCATCCCCGCATAAACCGACCCACCTGGTGAGTTGATGTAGAGCGCGACGTCTTTGTCAGGATTTTCAGACTCAAGGAACAACAATTGAGCCACAACCAGGTTCGCGGATTGGTCATTG
>CAJBTJ010000255.1 GCA_903958565.1 uncultured beta proteobacterium | reverse complement strand
ATGATGCTATCTGTCAAGACCGGACCCGAAGTCGTGCAACCAGGACTGACACCCTGGTTCAATATGCCCAAGCGCATGACGCGCGACGTCACGGTAGTTTTTGGGCATTGGTCAACCTTGGGCTTAACACTCAAGCCGGACTTGATCTCGCTAGACACGGGCTGTGTCTGGGGGGGGCAACTGAGTGCAGTGAGATTGCAAGACCAATTCGTCGTGCAAATTGCCTGCGATCAGAGCGTTGATCCCTTGGCTGACTAAGCGCTAAACCAGTCGATCAAAATTGGATCGACGCGCGCGGCGTCCTCATAGTTCACCCAATGTCCGACATCGGGCAGGATCACGCCCCGACGATTTGCGTGCCCCTCAATCATATGCGTCATCAGGTATTCAGGCGTGCACGTGACGTCATGCTCACCCCAGACGATTAAGCTCGGCCCGGTGTACACATCGAGCGCAGGCCCAAGTAAGCCCCGACCAGAAATCCCCCGACTACGGAAGCGTGTATGGATGCAAGAATAAGTGTGAATCCCGATCGCAAAAGGATCCAACTGTTCATCGGCATAGATCATATGCGCCCACAAATTGAAACGCATTGCCTCAAGCAATTCTTCATCCGTTAACGCACGCTTCCAATTCACAAGCTGGCCACGCTCGCGCCTTGGTCCACCATGTCCCCCCGGCCCTAACAATGCTAGGCGCTTGACCGCCAAACCCTCGGCGGCCACATTGGCCGACACGAGCCCTCCGAAAGAAAAACCTGCAAGATTGAAGGGAGTCGTGGGCCCTAACAGCGTTCGTATTGAGGCCGCAGTGACTTGAACCATGCTCTCAAAATCGTCAAAGGCAGGCACACTCGAATCCCCATAGCCTGCCAGATCGGCGATATAGAGCGTGAAATGTTTCGACAACGCATCGATATTGCGCGCCCAATGCAACCAACTGCCATGCCCGCCATGGATGAGCAACAACGGCTCGCCTTGACCAAACTGACGCCACATCACATGCTGCCCGTTAACATCAACCAAATGACGTTGGCACTTTTTTTCGTATTCAGCCATCCAATCAAGGGTGAGCTGATTGACCGGAGTTGTCATCGCAGGAAATCCTCAAACATTGCAATGCTATTTAAAGTTTGTAAATAGTATCGCAAGGACAACCGCTCAACCGCTGTGAAATTGTGTAAATTGGCGGTTATGCCTAACTTCCTTTTAACAAAGGCCCGCCATGATTATCGATTGCCACGGTCATTTCACGACCGCCCCCGCTCAGGTCGCGAAATTTCGTACTGAGCAGATTGCCGCATTTCAACGCACTGGCATAGCGCCACCCGCAGCGCCACCCGCAGTGACTGACGATGAAATCCGTGCAGGTATCGATCAAAACCAGTTACGCATCATGCGCGAGCGTGGGATTGACATGACAATCTTCTCGCCCAAAGCGGTCGCAATGGACCACCATATGGGCAATGAAGACACCAACGTTGCTTGGGCCCGCTTTAATAACGAACTGATTCACCGTGTGTGTAAGCTCTATCCCGATCACTTCGTTGGCGTATGCCAATTGCCGCAGGCTCGTGGTGTGGCACCTGGCGCACGAGTCATCGCAGAGCTCGAGCGTTGCGTCAATGAGTTTGGCTTCATTGGTGCCAACCTCAATCCGGATCCGACCGGCGGTCACTGGAGCGATCCACCGCTATGGGATAAAAAATGGTGGTATCCCCTCTATGAAAAAATGGTCGAACTAGATGTGCCTGCGATGATTCACGTCAGCGGCTCGTGTAACCCGCACTTCAACGCTGTGGCCACGCACTATATCAACGGCGATACAACCGCGTTTGTACAGTTCATGACCTCCGATATTTTTAAAGATTTCCCAACACTCAAATTTATTATTCCGCATGGCGGCGGCGCGGCGCCCTATCACTGGGGACGATACCGTGGGATCGCGCAAGACATGGGCTTGTCGCCACTTGAAGAGAAAGTACTCAACAATGTATTTTTTGACACTTGCGTCTATCACCAGCCGGGCATCGATCTGTTGTTGCGCGTGCTACCTACTAAAAATATTTTGTTCGCGTCAGAGACCGTCGGAGCCGTACAAGGCATCGATCCTTTGACCAACTACTACTACGACGACACGAAGCGCTACATCGATGCATCCCCGTCTGCCGACATACAGCAGAAGCAACAAATGTTTGCGCGTAACGCCTTGGGTGTATATCCTCGTCTACGGGCACACCCTCGATGCCAAAACTGTTAGTCAAGGTCCGGCCTGAGCAAGAAGGGCTCTTCGCCGCTTAATTGCGGCGGGTCAATGCCTGTTGTATGGCCTGTCGAGCGAGGTGACCTAGCTCTGAACGAGGCGGTGCCTCGTTGCCATCGGGCTGCCAGATCGGCGCCAAAAAATCTACCTCTACTTTGATGCCATGACCACCAAGTACTTTCCACAAGTTTTTGGCGAGGGTTTCTTCCCCGACAAAGGCAGCAAAATCGCTGCGCTTACTTTGATGATAAAAAATAAGTGCAATCGGTTGTATAGGCACGTCAGCTTTGCGCGCGGGCTCAAACAAATTGGCATAAAACGGCAGCAAATCGTAGCCAGGTGAAGTCGTCCCTTCGGGAAACAAACCCACTGCCTGTCCTCGTGCGAAACGCTCTTGCATCGCATGCCCCGCTTTATGCACAGCGTGACGCGAAGCACGCTCAATAAAAATCGTATCGGCTCCGGCCACCAACCAACCCAGTAGGGGCCAGCGACGAATTTCACTCTTTGCCACAAATACTGTCGGGCGCGCCGCATTAAGTAAAAAAATATCTAGCCAAGATACGTGATTGGAAACCAGAAGGACAGATCCTGTTGTCGGAGGTGCGCCGGTGCGTAGCGTTTGAATTCCACACAACAACAGCAAGAGACGAGACCAGTGTCGCTTCGTCCAGCCACGACCTTGTGTGCCAATGAACGGATGAGCTAAAAGGATGACGCACAACCCAGCGACAACCCAAATGGTTAAAGCAGTGAGCCTGCAAACAAAGCGCAGTAGACTCAACCAGCCAACTCCCAAGCGACCTGCCCGCGCACGATTGTTGCCTGCACGCGTCCTGGCAAGTCCATATCCAAGAAGGGCGTATGCTTGCTTTGACTCAACAGGCTCTGACGGCTCACTTTCCAATAGGCGTTGGGGTCAACGATACACAAGTCGGCAGGAGCACCCACGCCAAGGTGTCCAGCCGAGACGACAGCGGGTGAGCATGCGCCTAACACACGACCTGGGCCGCTCGTCACACGTGCTAACGCATCAACAAGAGGCACCTTCGCCTCTTGTGCCCACTTCAGTGTCAGGGACAAAAGAAGCTCAAGACCGGTCGAGCCAGGCTCTGCTTCAGCAAAAGGTAGCATCTTGCCTTCGTCGTCAACCGGGGTGTGATCCGAACAGACGACATCAATCGTGCCATCGGCAAGCCCCGCACGAATTGCATCCCGATCACGCTGCCCACGCAAGGGCGGATCGAGCCGGAAGTTGCTGTCGTAATAACCAATATCGACATCGGTCAGATGTACATGATTAGCCGACACATCGCACGTCACGGCCAGACCTTCACGTTTGGCGGCACGCACAAGATCAATCCCTGCCGCCGAAGAGAGGCGACAAAGATGCAGACGAACACCCGTCGTCCGCTGTAAATCAAACAAGGTGTTGAGTGCAATCGTTTCGGCTTGTTGTGGAATGCCTGGCAACCCGAGGCGCGAAGCATAGGCGCCGCTCGCTGCAACGCCCCCCTTAGATAGCCAAGGATCTTGTGCACGCAACCACAACATGAAATCAAACGTATGCGCGTACTGCATCGCGCGAAGCAATACTGTGGTGTCGAGCACAGGCACATCTGCTTGCGAAAACGCGATGCACCCTGCGTCCGTGAGCTCCGCCATCTCTGTCAGAGTCTCTCCCTTGAGGCCCACTGTCATCGCTCCAAGCGGGTACAAATTTACCTGCGCAAGTTGTCTCGCGCGGTGTTTGAGCATTTCAACTAAGCCCGGCTCATCGAGCGTGGGATCTGTGTCCGGCGGCAAGACGAGGCTTGTAATGCCACCTGCCAGTGCTGCCCGCATTTCACTCTCGAGGGTGCCACGATACTCAAAGCCGGGCTCGCGCAGGCGTGCAGCTAAATCCACTAGCCCGGGGATGACTAACTTTCCTGCGGCATCGATCACACGATCTGCTTTAAAGCCGGCGGGTGTCTGGCCGAACGCTAGAACTCTGCCATCCGCAATAAACACATCCGTTTGTTGGTCTACTTTATTGGCCGGATCAATGACACGACCATTTTTTATCTGAAGCTTCATGCTGATGCCCCCGCGACGATACTCATAACAGCCATACGCACCGCAATCCCAAAGGTCACTTGATTCAAGATCACAGAGTGCGGGCCATCGGCGACCGCCGAATCAATCTCTACCCCACGATTCATGGGGCCCGGGTGCATCACAATACAGTCAGGTTTAGCCAGTGCGAGTTTTTCTTGGGTCAGCCCATAGTGCTTGAAATATTCATGCGATGAAGGAATTAAAGCACCCCCCATCCGTTCATTTTGTAATCGCAACATAATGATGACATCTGCACCTTTTATGCCTTCCTTCATATCGGTGAACACGCGCACACCCATCTGATCAAGCCCTGAGGGCAACAAGGTCAAAGGGCCGACCGCACGCACCTCCGCCACACCGAGGGTTGTGAGTGCATGAATATTCGAACGTGCGACGCGCGAGTGAAGAATATCGCCCACCACGGCAACCGTTAAATTAGAAAAATCTTTTTTGAAATGTCTGATCGTGTACATATCAAGCAGACCTTGAGTCGGATGCGCATGACGCCCGTCGCCTGCATTGATCACATGTACATGGGGCGCCACGTGTTGCGCGATCAAGTATGGCGCTCCGCTTGCTTGGTGGCGCACCACAAACAAATCAGCCTGCATGGCCGACAAGTTTGCAATCGTATCGAGAAGGGTTTCACCCTTCGCTGCAGAAGAAACGTTGATATTCAAATTGAATACATCCGCCGACAGTCTTTTTGCCGCGATCTCAAACGTCGTCCGCGTACGCGTTGAGTTTTCAAAAAAAAGATTGAATACACTCTTGCCACGTAGCAGCGGTACTTTTTTAACATCCCGATCCGCAAGCGGTACAAAGGTCTGCGCGGTATCCAGGATATGTGTCAGGATGTCGCGAGACAAACCTTCGGTCGTTATGAGATGCGTCAGCTCACCATGTCGATTGAGTTGAGGATTGCGCATCAATGCTCCTTGGATTCAATAGTGAGAACAAACGCACCCGCCTGCGTTTGCGACAGCACAAAACTGGCAGCAGGTGTCGGTTCTATCAATCCACCTACCGCAACCGCCGCAATCGGCAATTCGCGTCCACCTCGGTCAATCAGCACGGCTAGACGTATTGAGGCCGGTCGGCCGTAGTCAAATAGCTCGTTCATGGCTGCTCGAATCGTCCTGCCTGTGTAGAGCACGTCATCGACAAGAACCAAATGCTTACCTGCGACAGAAAAAGATATCTCTGAAGGCATCACCTGCGAATGCAGGCCGATTTTGTCGAAATCGTCACGATAAAAACTGATATCCAGCGTCCCCATCGGCTGAGCAAGCCCGAGATCTTTGTGAAGGCGTTGCGCAAGCCACGCGCCACCGGAATGAATACCAACCAAGTGCACCAGCTCAGGCGGTAGCTGTTCGATTGCATGACGCACGGCGGCCAAGAGATTGCCGTAGAGCGTTTCAGCATCTGGCAAGGTGGCAGAGGTGTATGCGGGTGTTTTAGTGGCCATTGGTCGAGCCTCAAGTCAGCGCATCAAAGTAGCGTTGGAGAATAATAGCCGCTGCGACAGCGTCATCAGGGGCATTGCCGGTAATTTTCTGGGCCTCCATGCTCGAGCCTCGCTCATCGATGAGTGCAACAGGTAGCTTGAAACGGCCCTCTAGCTGGTTCGCAAAGCGTCTGCAGCGTGCGGTCGCCTCTTGATCAGAGCCATCCGTATTCAGGGCGAGACCGACCACTAGGCGTTCTGGCTGCCAAATCTTCAGCAAGGCCTCGATCCGGGCAAAGCGAGCATCGCGCGTATCGGTCTCGATGATTTCGAGCGGCCTGGCCTGCCTGAGCAAAGAATTTCCGAGAGCAACGCCTAATTTCTTGACGCCGTAATCAAAGGCGAGAAGCGTTTCCTCAGGCATGCCCCGCCACACCAGACAACATTCCAGGATCGATGCCAAGAAGTTTGAGTGCGGCCGCGTAGCGGTCCTCAGGAGGGGTGGCAAAAATGACCTCCGCGCTTGCAGGAACCGTCAACCAGGCGTTTTGCGCGATTTCGCTTTCAAGCTGCCCTGCGCCCCAGCCCGAATATCCAAGCGTGACAAGCAATTTTTCGGGCCCGTTGCCCTGCGCAACCGCCTGAAGTACGTCGCGAGAAGTCGTCAAGGCAAGCTGACCGAGCTGAATACTCGAACTAAAACTACCCGCAGGGGAGTGCAACACAAAGCCTCGATCCGTATGCACCGGCCCACCAAAATACACTGCTGCATTCTGGGGTAGTGCGATTTCAAGTTTTAGATCGATTTTTTCGAGCAAACCGGCAACGCTCAGGTCGGTAGGACGGTTGATCACTAAACCGAGGGCGCCTTTTGGACTGTGCTCGCAAAGATAAATCACCGTACCAGCAAACTCGCCGTCAACCATTCCTGGCATGGCCATCAGAAACTGATTGGACAGATCGATTGGCTCTGCGGCCGGCATAGGGTGTTGGGTCATAGGCCTGGCTTAGATCTCCATGAGCTCAAAGTCTTCTTTACGTGCACCGCATTCGGGACATACCCAGTTTGGTGGAACGTCCTCCCAGCGGGTACCCGGGGCAATTCCCTCTTCGGGGACGCCCGTCTCTTCATCGTAAATCCAACCGCAAATCAAACACATCCAAGTACGCATTTTTCTCTCTTAGTCTGAGGATTAACCGCTCCGCGGGGAATTTTAGGCGGATAAAACGGCTCATCTCTTACAATGGGGTCAATCTTACAGAAACCAACAGCGCTTTGCCTGCCGATCGCTTGTCTTTTTGACATGAATTTACCTATTTCAACCCCAATTACGCTCATTTTTGGCCCGTTTGATCCGACTGGCTCAGACGGTTTACCGGCCGACGCCGTGACGTGCGCCGCACTGGGCGGGCATGCCCTCGCGACACTGACCGCCATCACTATTCAAGATACGGCGGAAAGCGAGTCGGTTTTTCCCTGTCCGGCCGAACAAATTGACGATCAGGCCCGCTGTCTGCTCGAAGATATTTCCGTCGGGGCGATCAAAGTGGGGGCGTTGAACTCAGCCGAGGCGGTGAGCGCAGTGGCACAAATCGCCGCTGATTACAGCGAAGTCCCGTTAGTGCTTCACCTGGGGGCGCCAGAGATCACCACCGAACAGCCCGAAGAGGAAGAAGAGGAGGAGGTCGAAGATCTTGTGGGATCCGTGCTTGAGCTACTCGTGCCGCAAGCACATGTGGTGGTCATTGAAGCGCGCCGCCTGACCCAATGGATCACGGAGGACGTTTTGGAAGCGTCAGGGCTGACAGCGGGCCCACAAGCGCTGCAGGCCATTGGTGCTGACTGGGTCTTGGTAACGGGCAGTCCGCAGCGCCCTGGCCACCTCGTCAATATATTGCTTGGTCCTGACAACGAAACACTCACCTGGCCATGGGTTGCACCCCCAGAGCGGCTACGTGACTCTGGCGGCCTGATCGCAGCTGCGCTTGCAGCCATGCTGGCTCAAGGCCTCGACGTTGCGGAGGCAGCAAAGCAGGCCTGTGCGCACGCGGAGCAAGCACTCAGTCAATCCTTTCAACCAGGCATGGGGCGACGCATTGCACGACGTCACCCTCGCGCCATCTGATGAACGACCTCAGGTTTCCGCGTGGCCTCTACGGCATCACCCCGGAGTGGGACGATGCAGACAAACTCGACCACGCTGTGCGCGCAGCCGCGCGTGGCGGCATGACCGCCTTGCAATTACGCATCAAGACCGCAACGCCGTCTTGGCGCAAAGCCCTCGCCCTCCAGTTACGGGACACCTGCCGCGAAATCGGTGTCGTGTTCATGATCAACGATGACTGGCGCCTTGCCTTAGAAATCGGAGCCGATGGCGTGCACGTCGGACGTGAAGACGACGCCCCTGAGCTCGTTCGCCGTGCAATCGGACCCGATCTATTGCTCGGCGTGTCTTGTTACGCTGACCCTGCTCTGGCCACCAAACATTTAGCACACCACGTTGACTACATCGCCTTCGGCGCCATGTTCGCATCACAAACAAAACCACTTGCGCCACCCGCCGCCCTTTCGGTCCTGGTTGCTGGCAGAGGACTTTGCCAGGCATTGCCGGCACCGAGACCCGCTGTCGTTGCCATCGGTGGCATCGGCATTGCCCAAGCCGCTTCAGTGATCGCGGCAGGCGCAGACTCTCTCGCAGTCGTTGGTGGACTCTTTGCGACACCAGACATTGAAGAAACTGCTCGCGCATTCAGCGCGGCATTTCAAGACGCTCAAACAAAAACCTGATACTTTCTCCTGATCAACCGGAGCATTTCTTATGCCAACTAACGCTGAACTCTTCGCACGCGCCAGTCGCAGTATTCCTGGTGGTGTTAACTCCCCTGTCCGGGCTTTTCGCTCGGTGGGCGGCACACCGCGCTTTGTCGCACGCGCCCAAGGACCTTATTTTTGGGATGCAGAAGACAAACGCTACATCGACTACATCGGCTCGTGGGGCCCAGCTATTCTGGGGCACGCACATCCGGAGGTCGTACGTGCGGTGCAAGAGGCTGCGGTCCATGGTCTGTCTTACGGCGCTCCAACCGAAGCAGAGATTGAGATCGCCGAAATGCTCATTGCACGCATGCCTTCCATCGAGCAAGTGCGTTTGGTCAGCTCAGGCACAGAAGCCACCATGACGGCGATTCGCTTGGCTCGCGGCGCAACGGGTCGCAGCAAGATCATTAAATTCGAAGGCTGTTATCACGGCCACGCGGATAGCTTATTGGTCAAGGCAGGTTCGGGCCTGCTTACCTTTGGCAACCCGACATCAGCGGGCGTCCCGCCAGAGTTCGTTGCACACACCATTGTCTTGGATTACAACGACATCGCCGGTGTCAAAGCAGCTTTCACGCAACATGGCAAAGACATCGCTTGCATCATCGTTGAGCCCATCGCCGGCAACATGAATATGATCAAGCCGGTCGCTGGCTTCCTTGAAACGCTGCGCAGCGAATGTACGGCGCATGGCGCGCTGTTGATATTCGACGAAGTCATGACGGGCTTTCGTGTCGGACCGCAAGGCGTTCAAGGACTCACAGGAATCAAGCCAGACATCACGACTCTGGCAAAAGTCATTGGTGGCGGCATGCCCATCGGTGCGTTCGGCGCAAGCGCCAAAATCATGAGCAACATCGCCCCTCTCGGTGGCGTCTATCAAGCGGGCACGCTCTCGGGCAATCCGGTTGCAGTGGCTGCCGGCATCACCACTCTCAAGCTTTTGGCCAAGCCAGGCTTTTATGAAGACCTCGGCAAACGCACCCGTGCGCTGTGCGACGGACTCGTCGCGCGCGCCCGCGCGCACAAGATTGCCTTCAGTGCAGACTGTGTCGGCGGTATGTTTGGCGTGTACTTCTCAGACAAGATTCCGACCAGCCTCGCCGAGGTATCCGCGAGCAACATCGAGATGTTCAAGGTGTTTTTTCACGCGATGCTTGATGAGGGGGTGTACTTCGCCCCGTCGGCCTACGAGGCAGGTTTTGTCTCAAGCACACATGACGACAGCGTGATCGCGGCGACGATTGCAGCGGCTGACAAAGTGTTTGCGAAGTTAAACACCTAGATAGCGCGTCCAAAGAGAACGATCAGCGTCCAGGGCAGCTGAGCTGCCCTGCCAAACGATGCGTCCACGCTCAAGAATGATGTGGCGGTCGGCAAGCTTAATCAGACGTTCGACATATTTATCAATAACTAAAATCGTTTGACCCGCCTCGCGTAAGCGCGCCAGACATTGCCATATCTCTTCACGGACTAAAGGCGCCAACCCTTCGGTGGCCTCATCCAAAATTAACAATCGCGGATTGGTAACTAAGGCGCGTCCTATTGCCAACATTTGTTGCTCGCCGCCCGACAATTGATTCCCCATGTTGTTCTGCCGCTCGCGCAAACGTGGAAACATCTCAAAAACGCGCTCAAGATCCCAGTGTTGATTCGCAACAGCATTGCGCCGTGCGGCGAAGGCAGTGAGATGCTCTCGTACTGAAAGGTTGGGAAAGCACTGTCGCCCCTCGGGCACGATTGCCAAACCAAGTCGAGCAATACGATCTGGCGTCCATCCCGAAATATCCTCGCCTCCAAAACTCAAGCGCCCTGCTTGCAGGGGGAGTTGACCAAAAATTGTTCGTACGAGCGTCGACTTACCCATGCCATTACGTCCCAAGACGGCCACTACCTCGCCCGCACCGATCTCAAGCGACACATCGAACAGCACCTGACTCAGACCATACCCACTGTGAATATTCTGTACACACAACATCACGTCGCCTCCGCACCAAGGTAGGCTTGTCGCACCGCTGTGTTCGCACGGATCTCTTCAGGGGTCCCCGTCGCAATCACACGTCCATATACCAGTACTGAAATACGATCCGCAAGGCGAAACACCGCTTGCATATCGTGCTCAACAAGAAGTATCGCAACGTGGCCACGCAGAGAGGCAATCAATTCCGTCAAACGAATCGTCTCATCGGGACCCATGCCAGCCATGGGCTCGTCGAGCAACAGCACGCTGGGCTGTCCCGCTAGCGCTAACGCAAACTCTAGTTTGCGCTGCTCACCGTGCGGCAATACACCTGCGGGCTGTGACCAGAGTCCTTGATCGATCGCGCACTGACTAGCCAGCTGAGTCGCGGTCTCTCGAAGCGCTTGATCCGCGCAGCGTGGCCGCCAAAACTCAAAGCTACTGCCAGCATGTGCCTGTACAGCGAGCATTAGGTTATCAAAGGCCGAAAATTGCTTAAAAATATTTGTAACTTGGTAAGACCTCGACAGCCCAGCACGCACGCGAGCATGCGGTGAAAGACGAGTCAAGTCACGATCACCCATCAGCAGTTTTCCAGCGTCCGGTGCAATCGTGCCGGAAAGCAAATGAATGAGTGTCGACTTCCCTGCCCCGTTTGGTCCGATGAGCGCATGTATTTCACCAGGCATTACGGTAAGCGATACCTGATCACAAGCGACCAACGCACCGTATCGCTTGGTCAGATGATGGGCCTGCAAAGCAACAGTCATGACGGACCGCCTTGCTTGGAAAAGCGTGCGGCAAAACTGGTCCACGCCCCCGCGAGCCCGCGCGGTGCAAACAACACGATCGCTAATAGCAACACGCCCAACGGCATGTGCCAGTAATCGGTATACAGGCGCAAGACCTCCTCTAGCCAAAGCATCACCACAGCGCCAATCACTCCGCCATAACGCAATCCGACTCCACCTACGATCACCATAATGATCAAGCTCGCAGAAGCTGTCCAATGCATCAAACTCGGGGACACAAACAAATTGTGATTGGCGAGCAGCGCCCCAGCCAAGCCAGCCACAGCACCGGCAAGAACAAACGCTAGCAACTTGATTTTGAATACGGGGTATCCCAAGGCCTCCATACGCGCCTCGTTCTCACGGATCCCTTGGAGCGCTTGTCCGAAACGCGCGTGAATCACGCGATTCATTAGCCAAAGGCATCCCACCACCACCGCTAGCACGACATAATAGGACGTCGTACTGTCCGCGAGATTCAGCCCTGGTAACTGCAGGGGTGCCGACAAGTTGATGCCATCTTCTCCGCCGTACTGGCGGAGCGAGATAAACAAATAGAACACCATCTGCGCAAACGCGAGGGTGATCATAATGAAGTAGACCCCGCGCGTACGCAACGACACGACGCCCACGATCAAGGCTAATGCCGCAGAGATCAGCATAGCGATCGGCCAACCCAACCATGCCTGTTGCAACCCCTGTGTCGAAAGAATTGCAGCAACATACGCGCCCGCGCCAAAGAAGGCTGCATGCCCAAGCGCCACCATTCCACCGTACCCAAGAATAAAGTTTAGGCTGGTCGCCGCCAGTGCGAAAATCAGCACGCGTCGAACAAAGGAAACATAAAAATCAAGATTCAGCGCAGGGGCGACGAGCGGAAATACAATCAAACACACAAGGCATAGCCAGGGTAGGCGCGCGTAAAGCGATTGCATACTCACCCGCGCGCCGGAAATAAGCCGGCAGGTCTAAACACTAGTACAACCGCCATCAAAATATAGATTGAAAGAGCCGCCAAGGTTGGACCGACGCTGGAGGCCACAGCTGGTGAAAAAAATGTTTTCAATAACGTCGGTAAAAAAGCGCGCCCTGCCGTGTCTACAAAGCCCACTAGCAGCGCACCGACAAAGGCGCCACGAATCGAACCGATGCCGCCGATCACGATACACACCAGCACCAGAATCAGAATTTGCTCACCCATGCCTGCCTGAATAGCGGTGACGGGACCAAGCATGGCGCCTGCCAGGGCTGCGAGCATTGCACCCAAGACAAATACACCCAAAAATAATAGAGGGACACGCACGCCCATCAGAGTGGCCATTTGCCTATTTGATGCGCCGGCTCGCACTAAGACTCCTGCCCGGGTGCGCGTCACAAATAGATATAAACCAAGCGCTGCAGCGAGACCGACCGCAATGATCAACAGTCGATAGGCTGGGTACAACATATTAGGCAGAATATGCACAGGACCTGAAAGTGCCGCGGGCATACTCATCATGACAGGGGCCGGACCCCAAATCATTTTCACCACATCGTTCGCAATGAGAATAATCGCGAACGTACCCAGCACCTGCGCCAAATGATCGCGGACGACCAAACGCCGCACCAAGACAAGCTCGATAATCAAACCGACAAGCCCCGTGACCACCGCCGACACCACAACAGCCAACAAAAAAGATTGTGTAGCCTGCATGGTCTGGGCGGCAACATAGGCGCCTGCCATGTATAGCGAGCCATGCGCCACATTCAGGATGTCCAGAATCCCGAACACGAGCGTCAACCCTGCTGCAATCAGAAACAACATCAATCCGAACTGCAAACCGTTCAGCAGTTGCTCGGCGATCAGCGTTGCGCTCATGTCAGGACTGCAGTCGGGTCACGTTTGCTTATTTCTTGCACTCACCAACGTAGACGTCCTGGTAGGAATCAAACACTTTACCCACCAGTTTGTTCGTGATGCTGCCATCGGCAGCCTTTTCAATGACGCGAACATAGTAGGGCTGGATCGGGAAGTTGTTCACGCCATACTTGAAGGGGCCGCGCACCGAGGAAAAGTCAGCCTTTTTGAGCGCAGCGAGCACCGCAGCACGATCAGCCACTTTTCCGCCGACGGCCTTAACCGCAGCGTCAATCGCCATCATTGTGTCGTAGGCTTGGGCAGCATAAACGGAGGGCTGACGATTGTTGTATTCCTTACGGAAAGCAGCCACAAACGCTTTATTTTGTGCATTATCCAAATCATGGGCCCATTGCGCGGTGTTAAACATGCCGATCATTGGCTCACCCACGGCGCGAATCACATCTTCGTCCGCCGAGAAACCCGGTCCCACGATTTTGACGCTTTGATTCAGTCCAGCCGATACAAATTGCTTAATAAAGTTAATCCCCATGCCACCTGGCAAGAAAATATAAATCGCATCAGGCTTTGCATCACGAATCTGTGCAAGCTCTGCGGCATAGTCGATTTGCCCAAGCTTGGTGTAAACCTCCTGGCTCACAGCGGTCTTGTAACCACGCTTGAAGCCGTTCAATGCATCCTTGCCCGCTGGATAATCGGGGGCCATGATGACCATTTTCTTAAAGCCACGGTCTGCAGCGACCTTGCCGGCAGCTTCGTGAAACGCATCGTTCTGATAGGACACACCGAAGAAGTAGTCATTACACTGGGCGCCCGCGAACTGACTCGGGCCAGGGTTGTTCGACAGGTAGGGAACTTTGGCGGCAAAGAGCGCTGGGCCGACGGCAAGCGCCACGTTCGAACCAATCGGTCCGGTAAAAAAATCGATTTTGTCGCGTTGTATATAACGGCTCACTAATTGGCGGGCTTGGTCGGGGTTACCGCCCATGTCTGCCTGGATGAACTCGGCCGGCTGCCCGCCAAGTTTGCCGCCCAACTGTTTGATCGCTAAGTTGAAGCCGTCACGCGCCTCAGCGCCCAAGGCGGCAAACGGGCCCGAGAGGTCGTTTGCAATCCCGACTTTAATAGGGGCCTGAGCCAAGGCCAGGCAGGGCAACAACGTGGCGGCCGCGAACAGTTTTTGAATCAGGCGCATCTCTGGGTCTCCTAGAGGTTTAAGGTTCGTCAAACGGACCTTGCACGGGCAAAATTTGTCACTGCAAATAGTAGCAGGTGAGTTACCTTTTGCCATCCCAAGTCAAAGATCCCATACCGACGGCAGGCAGGCATATCTAGTCCCAAAACAGGTCATAATTGCGTTTTGTTGACTCTATCCTGTGACCCACCATGGCCGTTAACCTGCATATCCCAAAAGATGACGCTGTCTACCCCGTCCCCGGCGTCGAAATCGGTGTGACCGAAGCCGGTATCCGTAAAGCGGACCGCCGTGACTTGACCGTCTTTAAATTAAGCCCTGGCTCAACGGTCGCCGGTGTGTTCACTCGCAATAGATTTTGCGCAGCGCCCGTACTCGTCTGCCAAGAGCACTTGGCCGCAGGCGCATCGATTCAAGCCTTGGTCATTAATACGGGCAATGCAAACGCCGGCACAGGCGAGCCAGGTCTGAAGGCCGCCAATGAGACCTGCGATGCGCTGGCCAAACTAATGGGCTTAACAAGCAAGCAAATCCTGCCTTTCTCAACAGGTGTGATTCTTGAACCCCTCCCTGTTGACCGGATCAAAGCAGGATTGCCAGCTGCGTTAAAGAACCTGAGCGCCAATAATTGGGTGTCCGCTGCACACGGCATCATGACCACCGACACCTTACCCAAGATTCATTCGCAACGCATCACCTTGGGCGGCAAAACAATTACCCTCACCGGCATCAGTAAAGGAGCCGGCATGATTCGCCCGAACATGGCGACCATGCTGAGCTATCTCGCCACCGACGCTGGCATTGCGCAACCCTTGCTGACTCAACTCGCACGTGAAATCGCTGATGTTTCATTTAATCGCATCACCATTGACGGGGATACCTCAACCAATGATTCCTTCATCGTCATTGCCACTGGCAAAAGCGGCCTGATCGTCGACAGCACCACGCATCCGGAATATGCACCGCTCAAGGCGGCACTTGCCGCGGCAGCGACCGATCTTGCGCAGAAAATTGTACGAGACGGCGAAGGCGCGACCAAGTTCATGACCATCCAGGTTGAAGAGGCCAAATCATCAGCCGAGGCTCTGCAAGTGGCTTACGCTGTCGCGCATTCCCCTCTGGTCAAGACTGCTTTTTTTGCGAGCGATCCGAACCTAGGCCGCATTTTGGCTGCCATCGGCTACGCTGGGATCACTGACCTCGATGTCAATGGCGTCAAGCTCTGGCTTGGCGATGTCTTGGTCGCCACACAAGGCGGTCGCAACCCCGCTTATCAAGAAACCGATGGCCAGCGCATCATGAAAGAAGCCGAAATTCTGGTGCGCATCGCGCTTGGTCGCGGCAAGACTACCGAAACCGTGTACACCTGCGACTTCTCGCACGAGTACGTCAGCATTAACGCCGATTACCGCTCCTGATTCAGAATGAAACCTACTACCGACAACAGCCTACCCATGACCGATCTTCTGGCGCGCGCCACGCGCGTCTTGGCTCAGCTTGAAGCGTGGCTACCTCCGGCCCCACCACCCATCAATTGGGAAGCCCACGCCTACCGTTGGCGCAAACGTGGGGCCTCCCATGGTTGGCTTGACGCGATCGCCAATGTTTCGTTGATTAACCCCGAAGATTTGCAACACATCGAGCGTCAGAAGGACATCATCGACCGCAACACGCGCCATTTTGTCGAGGGTAAGCCGGCCAATAATGTCTTGATGACCGGTGCACGCGGCACAGGCAAAAGCTCACTCGTTAAAGCCATGCTGGCCAGTTACGGTGGTCGTGGCTTGCGGCTCATTGAAGTCGACAAAGCAGATCTGAGCGATCTTGCGGATATTGTTGATCTGGTCGCTGCACGCCCAGAAAAGTTCGTTGTCTTTTGCGATGATCTTTCGTTTGAAGAAGGCGAGTCGGGCTACAAAGCCCTTAAGTCAGTGCTCGATGGCTCTGCCGCCTCGAGTGGTAATAATGTGCTGATCTACGCCACCTCTAACCGACGGCACCTAATGCCCGAATACATGAGTGAAAACCTTGCCGCCCGCCACCAAGCAGATGGCGAAGTGCATCCTGGCGAAACGGTCGAGGAAAAAATCTCGCTATCCGAACGCTTTGGTCTTTGGCTGTCGTTCTATCCCTTTAAGCAAGACGATTATCTAGATATCGTTGCGCACTGGCTTGAAACCCTTGGTTGCTCAAAGCAGAGTATCGCCGAAGCACGCACCGAGGCGTTGCAATGGGCGCTTGAGCGTGGCTCACGCTCCGGTCGCGTCGCCTGGCACTTTGCGCGCGATTGGGCCGCCCGGCATGCCTGAAAAAATTATCGACGTCGCAGTGGGTGTCTTGCTGCGACCCGATGGCACTGTGCTGTTGGGCAGTCGTCCTGCAGATAAACCTTGGCCCGGATGGTGGGAACTGCCCGGCGGCAAACTCGAGCCGGGCGAATCGGTCATGCGAGCTCTGGCGCGTGAACTACATGAAGAGCTCGGCATACACATACACACCGCCACACCTTGGGTGACCTACGTGCACGCGTACCCCACCACGACTGTCAGGCTCGCCTTCTGTCGCGTAACCGGGTGGGACGGTGAGCCGCAGGGACTGGAAGGACAGCTTCTACGCTGGGTACCTTTGAGCGATGCGCTCGACGTACCAAAACTGTTACCTGCCACCTACCCGCCGCTGCGCTGGCTGCACTTGCCCGAGGTCTATGCGATTTCAAGTGCGGGATCCCCGCAAGGCCTGACCGCGTTCAAACACCGTCTGACGCAAGGCCTGCAAGAGGGGGTCAGACTACTGCAATGGCGCGAACCCGGTTGGCCCGATGGTCCAGCAAGCGTCAGTCTGAAACAAGCTTTTGAAGAAGTGCTCGCGCAGTGTCACGCCGCAGGCGCTCGTGTGTTGGTCAATAGCGTGCATCCTGCTGCGTGGTGGACACAGGGCGACGGGGTGCACTTACGGGCAACCGATGCCCAGTCACTAAGCGTTCGCCCAGAGATGCCCTCAGGACACCTGGTCGGCGTCTCGACACACAACCTGCCTGAACTGCAGCACGCTCGCAAACTACAGGCTGATTTTGCGGTGCTCGGGCCCGTGCTGCCAACGACATCTCATCCAGGCAACCCTGGCATAGGCTGGGACGAGTTCGCAAGGCTGAATCAACAAGCGGGTCTGCCTGTCTATGCGCTCGGCGGGCAATCTGCCGATACGCTTGCGCAGGCGCAATCAGTTGGTGGGCACGGCTTTGCTGGGCTGCGTCGTTGGATTACCTGAGTCGTCCAAGCGTTTAAGATCTTCAGCCGACCATCCACCACCTAGTGACGCAACTAAACGAACACTTGCAGCGAAACGATTACCAACTAGAGTAATGTAGGTACGTTCATTGTTCAGCGCTGTTGTCTCCAGCACCGCCACACTTAAATAATCAATCAAGCCTTGATCATACTGATTACGCGCCAAACGCAACGATTGCTGGGCCGCCTGCACAGCTAACCGCTGCACCGCCTCTTCCTGCTCAAACACGCGCATCTGGACCATCGCATTCTCAACTTCTTGCAAGGCAGTCAACACCGTTTGTCGATAGATCGCCACCTGCGCATCAAACTGGGCACGTGTCTGATTGATCTGTGCCTGACGCGCTCCGCCATCAAAAATCAGTGCCGCTAGCTGGGGGCCAAGCGCCCAAAACTGTGCGGGCGCAGTAAACCACTGCGTGAAGTCATTGCTTCGATAGCCTGCATTCGCATTCAAGGTCAGGTTGGGAAACCACGCAGCCGTCGCGACACCGATCTGCGCATTCGCTGAGGCTGTGCGTCTTTCTGCAGCCGCCACGTCAGGACGACGTTCGAGTAACTCTGACGGTAAACCGACAGGTACGACTGGGGGCACTAGCGGGATCTTTTCCGCTTTAATTGCAAAGCTTGACGGCGCACGTCCAAGCAACACAGCCACAGCGTTTTCGAAAATTGCGCGTTGCTGCTCAAGATCAATCAGCTGTGCACGCGTGCTTTCTAACTGAGTGCGCGCGACCGACACATCGCCTTGTCCGGAAATGCCAGCGTTATAACGATTTTGTGTGAGCTTGAGCGCGCGCTGATAGGCATCAACCGTCGCAGTCAGCAATCTGCGTTGCTCATCAAGAACGCGCACCTGCAAATATGCCAGAGCCAATGCCGTCTGAGCAGTCAACCGGGCACCCGATACATCAGCCGCCAAGGCAAGTTGACTGGCATCGGTCGATTCAATGTTTCGGCGCACGCTACCCCAGATATCTAACTGCCACACCGCTTGCGCACCGACTCCATAAGAGTTGCTCGTCACGCTTGCGCTTGACGCTGACGTAGAAGCCACCGCACCCGAGCGCGTGGCGCTTCCAGTCGCTGTCAGCGTTGGCAGCAACGGTGCGCGTGCACCTTGCGTGACGGCAACGGCTTGACGAAAGCGCGCTTCCGCTAAAGCGATGTTCTGGTTCGACACATTGAGCACTTGCATCAATTCGGTCAGCGTTGGATCGCGATACATCAACCACCAAGGCTCACGCGGCGCACTCGCTAAGGCCGGTTGCGCAAGCTTCCACCCTGGCGACTCCTTGAACTGTACTCCGACATCGATAGTGGGTCTGACGTAGTCTGGTCCGACCATACACGCACTCAAACCTAGTAGTCCGCTCAGTGCAACGCTCAAGCGCACACACCGCCAAACGTTGACAACGCGCAAGGACAAGAAACGATTCATCATAGGTGAGGTAACCCAGGTGGGGCGGACGCGGTCGGCGCAACCGCGTCGGCTGCTTCCGGACGCTTCGCCCAAGGCCGCTTAAGCATCCAGAGCCGGAAACGATCCAGATAAAGATAAACCACAGGCGTAGTGTAGAGCGTGAGCAACTGACTGACGAGCAAGCCACCGAGAATCGTGATGCCCAAGGGCTTGCGCAACTCCACACCCGCCCCGGAAGCAAAGACCAACGGCATTGCGCCAAAGATAGCGGCAGCCGTTGTCATTAGAATCGGGCGAAACCGGGTAAGACAGGCCTGATGGATCGCCTCTCGCGGTGACAGCCCAAGTCTACGTTGCGCATCCAAAGCAAAGTCCACCATCATGATCGCGTTTTTCTTCACAATCCCAATAAGCAGAAACACGCCGATTAACGCAATCAGCGTGAACTCCGTTTTAAGCACTAACAAAGCCAATAAAGCGCCAACGCCTGCCGATGGCAGCGTCGATAAGATTGTTAAGGGATGGATCGTACTCTCATACAGCATCCCCAACACAATATACATGGTCACTAACGCAGCCAAGATCAACCAAGGCTGATTCGATAAAGCACTTTGCAACGCCTTGGCGGTCCCTTGAAAGCCCGCCTGTATACGATCACTGGGCAAGTTAATTTCCGCCACCGCGCGTTCAATCGCTGCAGTCGCCTGCCCAAGCGAAATATCTGACGCCAGATCAAACGAGATGGTGTCGGCGGCAAGCAAGCCCTGATGGCGCACGCTCAAGGGTGCATTGCTCACCTCAAACTTCGCAAATGCCGAGAACGGTACACGCTGACCGGCCTGACTCAACACATACACATCGTTTAAGGAATCAGGATCCTGCGCAAATCGCGGTGCAACACCCATGACTACCCGGTATTGATTGCGAGAGCCGTACATCACCGAGATCTGCCGTTGACTAAACGAATTATTGAGCACGGCTGAAATAGCAGCCATCGACACGCCGAGGCGTTGCGCCGCATCTCTATCAACTAGAACGGAAACTTGTCGCCCACGGTCCTCGACATCGGTATCCACATCAACAAGCTCGGGCAGTTTGGCCAAAGCCTCTTGAACCTTTGGTAACCACTCTTTCAGGTCAGCCAGCTCACTCGCCATCAAGGTGAACTGGTACTGAGAACTACTTTGCCGACCACCAATTCGAATATCCTGCTGAGGCACTAGAAAAAGCCGGGCCCCAGGATTTCCCCCGAGTTGCGGTCGCAACCGGTTGATCACTTCGCGCACGGAAACCTTACGCTCGTCGAATGGCTTTAATTGGACAGCCAAGAAGCTAAAGTTACTCCCGCCACGTCCGTTAGCGTAGGCCGTCACCGTGCTGATCGCGGGATCTCGCAACAAAATTTGCCGGAATCGATCTAACTTAGGCTTCATCGACTCAAAAGATGTTCCCTCATCTGTCGAAAAAAATCCTAGCATCATCCCCGTATCCTGTTGCGGAAAAAATCCTTTCGGTACGACGCTATATAAATAAAAATTCAGTCCAATCGTCGCAGCTAAAAGCAGCATCATGATCCGACCGTGACGTAGCGCCCAATCGAGCGACAAAGAATATGCCCTGACGACGGAATTCAATACAGCGTCGAGCACGCGTCCAATGAGACCAGGCTTACGATCCGATACACCTGCTTTCTCTTGTTGGCGCAACATACGAGCGGCCATCATTGGTGTTAACGTTAGTGAGACAAACATCGAAATCACAATCGCTACCGACAAGGTCACCGCGAATTCCCGGAATAAACGTCCCGGTAGTCCACCCATCAACAGAATTGGAATAAAAACAGCAATGAGGGAAATGCTCATCGACAACACAGTGAAGCCAACTTCCCTTGTGCCACGCAGTGCAGCGCGCTTGACCGACTCTCCGCGCTCAATGTGGCGCATGATGTTTTCAAGCACGACGATCGCATCGTCCACCACAAATCCCGTTGCCACAATCAAGGCCATCAGGGACATGGTATTTAAAGAGTAGCCCGCCAAATACATCACACCAAACGTTCCAATTAACGACACAGGCACTGCAACGGTCGGGATCAAGGCAGCTCGCCAGTTACGCAGAAACAACAGCACGACCAGCATCACCAGACCAATCGCAATGACAAGCGTGTTCTCTGCTTCGCGCACGGAGGCTCGAATCGAAGGGGTGCGGTCCTGCGCCACATCGAGTGTGACATCGGCTGGTAACATCGCACGCATCATCGGCAAGTCTGCACGAATCTGGTCAACCGTCTCAATGATGTTGGCCTTGGCCTCACTGCGCACCAGCACTAAGATCGCCTGCTGTGCATTGAAATATCCAACATTGAAGGTGTCTTCAACTGAGTCTTCTATTTGTGCGACATCCGACAAGCGCACCGCTGCACCATTTCGCCAGGCAACAATCAGCGGACGATAATCGGCCGCCTTCCAAAGCTGATCGTTCGATACGATTTGCCAGCGTAATGTGTCGTTTTCTAGAAAGCCCTTGGGTCGTGTGGAATTTGCCGCTGCAATGGCTGTGCGCACCGCTTCAAGCGACACGCCGTATTGCGTCAGCTTTTCAGGATCAAGATCAATTCTGACTGCAGGCAATGAGCTGCCGCCGATTTGAACCTCACCGACCCCCTGTACTTGGGATAGTTTTTGCTGCACGGTCGTCGACGCGATGTCATACAACTGCCCCTGAGACAAGCTTGCCGAGGTCAACGCAAGCGTCATAATCGGCGCGGCTGAGGGATTGGCTTTTTTGTAAGAGGGATTGTTGCGCAATCCGCTTGGCATCATTGCACGCGCCGCGTTGATCGCTCCTTGTACATCGGTCGCGGCGCGATTGATGTCGCGACTCAAATCGAACTGTAGCGTGATGCGCGTTTGGCCTGTCGTACTGCGCGAAGTCATTTCGGTTAAGCCAGCAATCGTGCCTAAGGAACGTTCCAGCGGCGTGGCCACGGTGGCGGCCATCACTTCAGGACTGGCTCCAGGCATATCGGCACGAACCGAAATCGACGGTACGTCAATTTGCGGCAATGGTGCGATTGGCAACAGACTATGTGCCAACAAGCCAGCCAGAACGACCCCAAGCCAGATTAGTGTCGTGGCGACCGGCCGAACGATGAAGGGCCCGGACAAACTCATTGCGTCGTCTTCCCTGCGGGAATAGTCGTACGCTGACCGCGCAGGCGATCAAAGAAAAGGTAAATCACAGGCGTAGTGAACAGAGTCAGAACCTGACTCACAATCAGCCCGCCCACCATCACCAGACCCAAAGGCTGACGCAATTCCGAACCTGTCCCGGTAGACAACATTAAAGGAACGGCGCCAAACAAAGCCGCAAGCGTCGTCATCAAGATTGGGCGAAACCGTAAGATTGCCGCCTGCTCAATTGCTTCACGCGCAGAAACTTTCAGCTTGCGCTCCGCCTCCAGCGCGAAGTCAATCATCATGATTGCATTCTTCTTGACAATGCCAATCAACAAAATAATTCCGATAATGCCAATCATATCGAGATCACGACCGGATAACTGCAAGGCGAGCAACGCACCAATGGCGGCGGAGGGCAGGGTTGATAAGATCGTGATCGGATGAATAAAGCTTTCGTACAACACGCCAAGAACGATGTACATCGTAATAACTGCTGCCAAAATAAGTAGCAAGGTGCTCGACAAAGAGGCCTCGTAAGCACGTGCAGCGCCCTGGAACCTCGGTTGCACACTCAAGGGCAATCCAATTTCCTTTGTCGCTTGCGTAACAGAGTCCACGGCACTCGACAAGGAGGCCCCAGGCTTCAAGTTGAACGATACCGTGACAGACGGAAACTGATCGAGTCGATTGATCACCAACGGTGAACGGCCTTCTGTCACCTTGACCACGCTTGTCAGTGCGATGGGCTTGCCGGTCGTACTTTTTACGTAAACCGTCGACAGCGATGCCGGATCGCGGCGAAACTGCTCAGGCACCTCAATCACAACCCGATACTGATTAGACTGTGTAAACACTGTTGAAATCTGCCGTTGTCCGAACGCGTCGTACAACGCATCGTCGATCGCTGCAGCAGATACGCCAAGTCTTGCCGCAGCATCGCGATCAATATCAATAAAAGTATTGAGGCCATCTTCTTGCATATCGTCAATCACATCAGCAAGTTCCGGCTTATTGCGTAAAGCATCGACCAACCTTGGCACCCAGACACTCAGAAGTTCAGGATCGACACTTTCCAGCGTAAGCTGGTACTGGGTTCGGCTGACACGATCCTCGACCGTCAAGTCTTGAACGGGCTGCAAATAAAACTGCAAACCAGCCACGAACTGAAGTTGATTTTTCAAGCGCTGTAAAACCTCAGAGATCTCAGCACGCCGTTGACCATGCGGTTTTAAGGCAACCTGTATACGTCCAGTGTTAACGGTTTCGTTGACACCATCAATTCCAATGAATGAGGATACGCTGCTGACGTCAGGATCTTGCAAGATTGTCTTCACTGCCACTTGCTGTCGCTCAGCCATCGCTGCGAATGCCAAATTCTGCGGCGCCTGAGTCACGATCTGTATCAGGCCAGTATCCTGCATCGGGAAAAAACCTTTGGGTATACCGATATACAACAATGCTGTGAGTACGAAGGTCCCCAGCGCAACAACTAGTGTGAGCCTTTGACGCGCCAACACCCAGCGCAGTGCCACACCATAGAGCGCAATCAGTCCATCGATCTGCTGCTGAACAACTCTAGACAGCCAGCCCGCCCGATCATGATCGCCTGCACGCAGCAGACGAGCGCACATCATTGGCGTCAAGGTAAGCGATATGAGCAATGACAATAATATTGCGACTGCGAGCGTGACGGCGAACTCCCTGAATAACCGTCCTACCACTTCCGTCATAAAGAGCAGGGGAATTAACACCGCAATCAGCGAGAGCGTCAGGGACACCAGCGTAAAGCCAATTTGTGAAGCACCCTTCAAGGCAGCCTGCATCGGCGTGTCGCCTTTCTCTAAATAGCGGGCAATATTTTCAATCATAACGATCGCATCGTCTACAACAAATCCAGTCGCGATCGTCAACGCCATCAGTGTGAGGTTATTAATACTGAAGCCGGCCAAATACATAATTCCAAACGTACCCACTAATGAAAGAGGCACCACAACACTTGGAATCAAGGTGGCAGTCAGTGTGCGCAAGAATACAAATGTCACCAGCACCACGAGACCAATGGCAATAAACATCTCAATTTGCACATCTCGGACCGATGCACGGATGGTCTGCGTGCGATCGGACATCACCGTGACATCAAGGTTCGCAGGTAAAGCGGTCCGCAACTGAGGGAGCAAGGCTTGAATGCGGTTGACGACATCGATGACATTGGCGCCAGGCTGTCGCTGTACGTTTAAAAGAATCGCGGGCTGTGAGTCTGCCCAGGCTGCAAGTCGCGCATCCTCGGCTTCTATCAATACCGATGCGACATCCGACATACGCAGTGGTGCATCATTACGATACGTCACCACTAGATCCATATAGTCACTCGGGTTCTTTAACTGGTCGTTCGCGTTGATCGTGGTTGAGCGCACCGGACCATCCAGCGTACCCTTGGGTTGGTTGACGTTAGCCCCCACCACCGCAGTGCGTACATCCGCTAGCGTCAATCCGTACGCTGCAAGTGACTGCGGATTCGCTTGAATTCGCATCGCAGGTCGCTGTCCGCCCGCCACGCTCACAAGACCAACGCCAGCTACTTGCGATATTTTTTGTGCCATACGCGTGTCAACCAAGTCGCGAATTTGTGGCAGAGGCACTGTGGGTGAAGTGATCGCAAGGGTGATCACAGGCGCGTCGGCAGGATTGACTTTGTTATAAATGGGCGGGACAGGTAAGTCTCGTGGCAATAAATTGCTTGCAGCATTAATGGCCGCCTGAACCTGCTGCTCCGCCACATCTAATCGAAGGGAAAGCGCGAATTGCAAGGTGACAATTGAAGCGCCCGCCGAACTACTAGAAGTCATTTGTCGCAAGCCAGGCATTTGTCCGAACTGACGCTCGAGCGGGGAAGTCACCAACGCGGCCATGACTTCTGGGCTAGCGCCGGGATAAAAGGTTGTCGCCTGAATAGTCGGATAATCCACTTCGGGCAAGGACGAAACTGGCAACCACCGATAGGCGATCAAGCCCGACAGCAACAACGCAATCATTGCCAAGGTTGTGGCAACGGGTCTTAGGATAAATGGACGCGAAAGGTTCACGGCCGAGTAGATCCCGGCGCACCGGCAGGACGTCGGGCGGGCGCATTCGGATCACCCGACGCACCGGGAGTGCCGATCACGCGCACTTTGGCACCAGCACGCAACCTGTCTGTACCCTCAAGCACAACTCGATCGCCCACCTTAATGCCTTCCAGAACCACTACACGCTCACCACTACGATCCCCTATCTTGACGGGCTTAACCGCCGCGAGGTCATCGGCCTCCACTACGTAGACGAACGCACCACGATTGCCTTGCTGCACGGCTGCGGCTGGAATCGTGAGTGCATCTTGCAAGGTCCGCACCTTCATTCGAATATTCACGAACTGATTCGGAAACAAGGCATCGGTTTGGTTGGAAAATTCAGCCTTAAGCTTGACGGTGCCCGTGGCGATATCAATTTGGTTATCGATCGATGAGAGCTTGCCCTCTGCTAGACGATTCATGTCGGCGCGATCATACGCATCGACTGCAAGCGTTTTCCCCCCAAGCATCGGCGCACGCACAGCAGGCAAATCATTTTCAGGCAACGTGAACATGACGGCGATAGGCTGCGTTTGCGTGATGACAACGACACCGGCGGGATCGTTCGCGTTCAATAGGTTGCCCGCATCAACTCGACGCAAACCTAGCCGACCAGCGATGGGGGCTGTGATTGTGGTGTAGCTCAGTTGCAAGCGTGCATTGTCTACTGTTGCCTGATCACTTTTGATCAACCCTTCAAATTTACGTACGAGCGCCGCCTGCGTATCGAGCAACTGAGGGGCGATTGAATCCTGCTTGCGCAAAGTCTGATAGCGTTGCAAATCGCGCTTTGCGTTTTCAAATTGAGCTTGGTTTTGTTGCTGAGCACCTAGGGCTTGATCCAACGCCACCTCAAACGGTCGGGGATCGATGCGGGCCAACACATCACCCGTCTTCACACTGTCGCCCTCTTTAAACAAGACCTCCGTCAGTTCGCCTTGAACGCGGCTGCGCACGGTGACTGTATTGAACGCAGTGACCGTGCCTAGGCCACGCAAATAAATATCAAGACTCTCAGAAATGGCAGCCTGCACCCGTACAGGCACCATGGGGGTCATCCCACCTGGCGGTCCCTTTGGTGTTGCGGGCTTGCCGGCGTCACTTTGCCACCAATACACTCCACCCACCAACAGCGACAACGCTAAAACAATCCAAACCCAAGGTACCCGGCGGGTGGACCGTGAAGGCAAATGCTCAGACATAGGGATTCCAACCGGCCCTTAGAGGGCGCAAAGAGTCATTTTGAAGTTGACGTCATGCGTCACCGCATGGGGTCGATGCTCGCCATCCTGTGCGGAATAGCGAATCCAGACCATGTATTTGTTGGCGCTGATTTCAGGAAAAACACCAAGGGACTGATCGACCCATACGCGCAACAGCTGATAAGTTTTTCCCGCTAACATTTGTTGAAACGCACCCTTGGGCGCAACGGCGTCGGTCGCTTGCCCCGTCTCGCGCAACAGTCGCATCACCATCGAAATTCCAGCCTGCAGCGGCATGAGCGTCGACATCCAACGTTGCAAGTCGTTACAACGTTCGGCTTCTGTACCGTACTGCCAGGCATGAAAAGATGGCATATCCACTTGCGTTCCGCCCCCCGGCAGGGCGAGTCGTCCGCGCAGGCTGCTTAGCCACTCGTTTGCACGCAATTCCTGCCCTGTCTTTCCGGCCGCATTCAGATTAACGATCACCCGATCAAGCTCGACAAGCATGTTCGCTAAGGTTTTTTCATCGACGCTGGGATGGTCTTTCAGCGACGAAAGGACGTTGCGCTGACGTTCCAAATCCTGCACAACACCACCTTTCACGTCTGTGCGCTCCGTGGCATCGAGCAAATCAAAAAGCGCTGCCAAAGCCACTTGGTGGTGGCGTGCATCCCCAGACTTCGCGAAAAATATCATCCGGTCAAGCAAAGACTCCAGACGCATCAGCGCACGGATTCGCTCGTTAAACGGATATTCAAAAAGAATCAAAGCAATTTGTCGCTAAAGGCAGGCGATGCACCGAAAATGGGCGCATTTAGCCAGATACCGATAGGTTACACCACCCCTCGTGCAGGACCAATACCTGTTTTTCAAGTTCCTGTACTGTAGTGCTTGCCGAATTGATAATTATGTCGTCTGCAACCGCCAATCTTTGCTCTCTGCTAGCTTGGGCGTCAAGGATTCGGCGAATCGTGTCGATTGGAATCCCCGAACGGGCCTGGACGCGCGCAATCTGGGTCGCCTCGTCGCAATCCACTACGCACAGACGATCAATTCGATCCCGCCACCGGCCAGACTCCACCAATAATGGGACGACAAACACAGCGTAGAGACCCGTCGCTGTCTTGGCTTGAACCAAAACTTCCTGAGCAATGAGAGGGTGCAAGATCTCCTCTAATGTGACGCGTTTGGCCGGGTTGGAGAACACCAGCTCTCTCATCTTTGAACGATCAAGCGCCCCCTCTGGACCGATTACGTCACACCCAAACGCTGTCCGGATTGGCGAAATAGCAAGGCCCTCTGGGGCTGTCAGGGCATGAGCAATCTGATCCGTGTCAATCACGCTGGCGCCCCACCCTGCCAATAAATTGGCAACGTAAGTCTTACCAGAACCAATCCCCCCGGTCAGACCAAGCTTGAACATACCGCGACTCCTTATTACCCCTTCAATTTACCCGCGACAACATCACCAGAATACCGCCTAGCGCCAGTCCTGGCCCAAACGGCCTGGGCGCCCGGAAATGTTGTCGCCCACATACATGGTCCAAGGCAGCAGTGATGCAGACCCACGCAGACGCAACCAGCCAGACGCTGGGCAAAGCCCACAGTCCGAGCCAAGCGCCCATCGCTGCCGACAGTTTAAAGTCACCGCGTCCCATCGCCTCACGACCCGTTACACCATAGAACACGACCGCCAATAGCCACATGACAATATAGCCCGTGGCAGCCCCGGCCACCGAGCGCTCGAGCGAGACCCATCCACCGCACAAGTTAAACAACAGCCCTAGCCAGAGCATGCCCAGTGTCAAGCGATCGGGCAGTAAACCCGTCTGGGCGTCGATGCGCGCCTGCAGTAACAAGAGGCTACAAAACAGAGGGCCCGACCATAGGGCTTCCCACAACACTGGGCTACGTAATGCGTTTGACCCGGCTACGGCCGCTCCGCACAGCGCACTAGAGAGCAACAGTTGGACGTCCAATCTCTGGGCCTGCGCGGTGTGCGTCGACGGGAAGTCATGGCCAGGCTCTATCAAGCCCCAAGCGAGCCAACAGCGGCTAAAGATTTGCCGCACAACCCATACGAGCAAAAAACCCAAGAGCGATCCGGCGATCGCCCCTAAAGCAAGCCAGCCCAAAATATTAGTAAACATACAAAATCCAGGCAAATTCGTCTGCAGGGAGACGGGCAAATGCGTAGAATGCAGACATTAATTCAGTTATGCCCTCGACTCAGGAAGTCAATCATGTTCAGACAAAACAAACTCAGCCAGCCCCACGTTACCTACCTATATCGTGGGGCCATCCTGGTCAGTGCGTTGCTTCTGACGGCTTGTGCCCAAATGCAGCAATCGGGTTACTACAACCTGCCTGCGGCGAGTTCAGCAACGGATGCTCAAGCACAAGCTGAGGGCGCCTATGCCACACAGGCGGTACGCCCCCCCAATCAAATACAGATTGGTTTGAAGTCCTCTGCCCCCGCTCAACAGCAGTCTGCTGCCAATGTAACGGCCAACCCTGCAGCAGGTGCCACGGTGGCGACCTCGGCCGCGGCCGGCCCGTTGGACACCGTGCGATCAGAGCTGATTCCAGAACCACAAACCTTTGCCGGTACACTTCCTTGCTTCCACCCTGAGATGAAGTGTGTCGCGCAACGTGTGACGGTTACGATGTCGCCGAATGGTCGTTGGCGCGCCCGTGCGGCCTACCTCGGACAGAACAACAAGACATCTCAGCTAGCAGATCAAGGTTGCTGGCGTGCCACGGCCCAAGCTGTACCTCGGATCGTTTTGCTAAACAACCAAAACAACGTGCGTGCAGAGTTGGGCATGACAAGTACCAACGTATTGCGTTTGATTTCAATCAACGGTGACGTGCCCAACCTCACCTATACCCTTACGCGCCAACCAGACCTTGATCCAATCAACGAATTAAACAATCAAACATCACCAAACTGCCCCTGAACTAAGGGGGCCTCGCAACTGTGCTCAGGTTGTGTGCAAACATGTCGAGCCAGTTGCACCGCATTACGTACCCCCATCTTGTAAAAAATTCGTGCTCGATGCGCCTCGACGGTGCGCATTGAAATACCGAGCTCGATTGCGATCAGCTTATTTGATTTTCCCTCTGCAACGGGATGAATGACGTCGCGCTCACGCGCTGTCAGTGCTTTCCAACCCGCCCCATTCGTTTCGTCAACGTACTTCATGCCGCCTCTCCGTTTCATGACGAAACGCAGTCTGGCACGGCAGAGCGAGGCAGAAAAGCTGTCAAATCTGACAGGCGGAATAACCCTAGGTACGTATTGACAGAGTCTAAAGCTCTAGGTTGTCAATCAAGCGCGTCGCGCCAAGCTTCGCCGCCGCTAGCGCCACAAGTGGCTCACCCGCAAGCATCTCAGTCTGCGAAGGCTTGTGTAAATCGCGGCGTCGGCGAATGGCAATGTAATCAACCATCCAACCCCGCGCTTGCAAATAATGTGTAGCTTCTTGCTCAAGCAGCCCAGCATCAGACGCACCAGCGCGCACCTTCGCCTGCATGATGCGTAGCTGCGCAAACAATTGTGGTGCCTCGGTGCGCTCCGCTGGTTGCAGATAAACGTTACGCGATGACAACGCGAGTCCATCTTCTGCGCGAACAGTTTCATGCGCAAGGATTTCAACAGGCAACTGGAACTGGCGACACATGTTTCGTATCACCATCAGTTGCTGATAATCTTTTTTTCCGAACACGGCAACTCGCGGCTGCACACACGCAAACAACTTGAGGACAACTGTGCTCACGCCACCAAAAAAACCGGGGCGACATTCACCTTCAAGAATATCGCCTAGTTCTTGAGGCGGCTGCACCCGATAATTTTGGGGTTCGGGATATAGCTCACTTTCATTGGGTGCGAACAATGCATACACGTTGCGATCGCGCTCTAATTTGGCGATGTCGTCACGCAAGGTTCGAGGATATCGATCGAAATCTTCATTCGGACCAAACTGGAGACGATTGACAAAAATGCTTGCAACGACAGGGTCTCCGTGCTGGCGAGCCAGCCTCATCAGAGCGAGATGGCCCTCGTGCAGATTACCCATCGTGGGAACAAACGATACCCGCAACTGACCTCTAAGCTGATCGCGCAATTCTTCGATCGTATGTACAACTTTCAATGCATTCTCCGGGCACGCGAGGCGATGAGCCTAAACCGCAGCGCTGGTATAAGCCAAGCGCACATAAATAGGCGCATAGGGTTCAGCCTGTGTAATTTCTAGCAAAGATTCGCGGGACAGTTCAAGCAAGGCCAGGAAGTGCACCACTACAACCGCTACAGCAGATCCCTCAGCAATGCGCTCCATAAACAGCTGACCAAATTCAATAAACCGAACATCAGATAAGCGACGCAGAATGTGCGTCATGTGGTCACGCACGGACAACTGCTCCCGCGTAATATGATGATGCGCATTGAGCTTTGCGCGCTTGAGGATATCGATCCATGCCTGACGCAAGTCTTCAACACTCACTTCTGGCAACGCACGTTCAATACTTAAATCAGCAAACGCTTGCGCCCGCTGAAAATCCCTCCCGAGCTGAGGCAGCGCATCAAGCTGCTGCGCCGCGAGCTTCATTTTCTCGTACTCCAACAGACGACGTACGAGTTCAGCACGAGGGTCTTCCGGCTCTTGGCCCGGCTCGGTCTTTTTGACCGGCAATAACATTCTGGCTTTGATTTCGATGAGCATCGCAGCCATCAGCAAGTATTCTGCCGCTAGCTCAAGGTTATGCATACGAATCTGATCGACGTACGACAAATATTGGCGAGTCACCTCAGCCATCGGAATGTCAAGGACGTTGAAGTTTTGCTTGCGAATCAAATACAACAGCAAGTCTAGCGGCCCTTGAAACGTCTCGAGGAAAACCTCGAGCGCATCGGGCGGGATGTACAGATCGGTAGGCAGGGCGAACAGCGGTTCTCCGTACAGCCGCGCGAGCGCGACGGTATCGACAACATCGGGAGTCGTATCGACAGAGGGTTCGACGAGCGCCTCTAGACTTTCACCTGAAACCTGGACCGAATTCATTTGGCCTAGTTGTTCTGATAAACGTAAGGATGTTGACGCACACGGGCCTGCTTGAAGCCTTCAGCGAGCTCTGTATCCTGAGCCTTGTCCCACAAACGCGCCCGGCCGTCTCGCTGGCGCTGCTCAACGTCAGGGTGGCTAGATTTGTACGATTCGAGGAACTGCGTAATTTCGGAGGTGTAGTGCTCGGCCATGGAAGATCAGCGAAAGGTTAGACTGTCGTCTAGTGTACTGTAGACGCGATCAAATCACTCCCATGCAGCAGCCCAATTTACCTAATCTCGACGAGCCGGACTCCGTTCCCGAGAAATCCCGACGAATTTTGCCGATCATCGTCGGATGCGCCCTACTCATGCAAATGCTCGATGCGACGGTGGTCACAACGGCCTTACCGACCATGGCACGTGAATTAGGCTCAAATCCGATTGAAATGAATCTGGCGATCACGTCCTATCTCATTTCAACGGCAGTTTTTGTACCGATTAGTGGTTGGGCGGCCGACCGCTACGGCGCCCGGAAGGTCTTTATTGCAGCCATTGTGCTGTTTTCGCTTAGTTCCCTAACCTGTGCGCTTTCGCAGACGCTGACCCAATTGGTCATGTCACGCATCGTGCAAGGCTTGGGTGGGGCCATGATGGTACCTGTGGGACGCATCATTTTGTTGCGGTCCATTCCAAAACATGAACTCATCAAGGCGATGGCACTTTTATCGATGCCCGCGCTGATCGGCCCCATGGCAGGCCCACCACTTGGCGGATTTTTAGTCACTTACGCCTCTTGGCATTGGATTTTTCTGATCAACATTCCTATCGGATTCTTAGGGATTTGGATGGTGTTCAAGCATGTTCGAGAGCTGCCTTCAGACGGCTTAACCCATCGTCTGGATTTTTGGGGCTTTATCCTCAGCGCGCTGTGTATGGCCTGCCTGGTCAGCGGCTTCGAGATGCTTGGCAATGGTGGGTCCTCTGCACACCTAAGCCTCTTTCTGATCGCATTAGGGCTGATCGCTGGATGGGGCTATACACTCCATGCACGTCGACATGCAGAGCCCATCCTCAATCTCTCGCTACTGAAGATTCAAACATTTAGAATCGCCATGTTCGCAGGCAATCTCTGCCGCTTCAGTATTGGGGCGACACCTTATCTTCTTGCCCTCTTGTTACAGGTGGGATTTGGGATGAGCGCACTCGCCGCTGGATTGATCACCTTTGCAGGTGCTGTGGGGTCACTCGCCATGAAAGTGGCGGCACCACGCATCCTAAATCGCTGGGGTTATCGACGCGTGCTGACAATCAACGCCATCTTTACGGGACTGAGCTTGATGATTTGTGCAAGCTTCACACAAGAGACACCGGGCCTCGTGATGATGGCTATTCTGCTGCTCGGTGGGTTCTTCAGATCGCTGCAGTTCACCGCCGTCAATACACTGGCCTATGCAGATATCAATCAGACAGACATGAGTCGTGCGAGCAGTTTCGCTGCAATGGGTCAGCAACTGGGCATCAGCCTGGGTGTTGGCGTCGCCGCCGAAACTGTGAGCCTAAGCATGTCGTTGCGTGGCTCGCAGAGCGTCGACCCACAAGATGTGTTGATTGGCTTTTTAGTCATCGGCACACTTTGCTCGCTCGCCGCGCTTTCGTTCTGGCGCTTGTCATCCACTGCAGGCGCATCGCTGCGCCGAAAGTAGCGCACAGGCTATCGTTTGATGGCATTATCGCCATCACAACAATTAGTTCACTTGCGCGCCAGACAGCTTCACGAGATCTTTATATTTTTCGAGCTCTTGTTTAACCATCTCAGCGAACTCAACGGAGCTCAGGGCTTTTGCATTGGATCCCATCTCAGCCAAACGCTTAGCAACCTCGGGGTCTGCCAAGGCTTGTGCGTACGCGTTGTGTAGCTTCGTAAGCACTGCAGCAGGCGTCCCTGCTGTCGTAAACACGCCAAACCAGGTACCAATATCGAAAGGCTTGAAGCCAGACTGCTCGACTGTCGGAACCTCAGGCAACATCGCAGAGCGAGCAGTCGTCGTCACGGCCAAAGCGATGACTTTTCCTTCTTTAATCAGCGGAGCGGCGGAGGCCAAATTGTCAAACATGAAGTCTGACTGTCCGGACAACAAGGCTAGCTTGGCGGGCGCAGCACCTTGATAAGGAATATGCACCATCTTGACTTGGGCACGTACACCGAGCAATTCGCCCGCCAAATGGCCTGCACTGCCCGCACCACCAGAACCGTAATTTAATTTCCCAGGATTTGCTTGGCCATAGGCAACCAAGTCAGCCATCGTACGTATTTTATTTTTATCTGCGAACTCCTTATTCACCACGAGCACATTAGGCACCGACGCCACGAGTGCAACGGGCGCAAAATCTTTCACCGCGTCGTAGGGAATTTTGGAAAATAGCCAGGGATTGATTGCATGCGTGGCCACGGCCCCCATCACAAGCGAATAGCCATCAGGCTGGGCCTTCGCAATGAGATCCACACCAATATTGCCACCCGCGCCAGGCTTGTTCTCTACGACAACGGGTTGCCCTAACGAGACTTTGACTTTTTCAGCCAACACGCGAGCGACAGTGTCTAACGGTCCGCCTGGAGGATAAGGCACCACAAAACGGATGGGCTTACTGGGCCACTGGGCTTGCGCCTGTGCCGTCGCAACCGAACTGATGCCAACCAGGCCTGCGCAAGCCAAGCCCAACAACAGGAGATGCCTGCGCATCAAACGAAAAGATTGATTCATCTATCACCCCAAAGGTATACCTGCGAGAGCGCATCGCGCCAAGCATCACTGCCCAAGCCACATCGAGCAAGAATGGCTGACAGAAAATTAATGCAGAATTTGACTCAGAAACAGCTGAGTCCGCTCGTTCTGCGGATTGTCGAAGAAAGCGTCTGGCGTGTTCTGCTCGATGATCTCGCCGCGATCCATAAAGATCACTCGATCTGCAACTTTTCGGGCGAAACCCATTTCATGGGTCACGACGAGCATCGTCATGCCGGTGTCTTCGGCCAAACCGACCATGACATCGAGCACTTCTTTAACCATCTCAGGATCGAGCGCGGAGGTTGGTTCGTCAAACAGCATGACCTTAGGATCCATGCACAAAGAACGCGCAATCGCGACACGTTGTTGCTGCCCGCCGGACAGTTGTCCTGGAAATTTGCTCGCCTGCTCTGCAATACGGACACGCTCAAGATACTTCATCGCCCTGGCCTCAGCCTCGGCTTTTGGTGTCTTCAGTACCCAGATCGGACCAAGCGTCAGGTTCTCGAGCACGGTGAGGTGAGGAAACAAATTGAAATGCTGGAATACCATCCCCACGTCGCGACGAATCGCTTCAACATCACGAATGTCGTTGGTGATTTCGGTGCCCTCAACGATGATTTGGCCTTTCTGGTGCTCTTCCAGACGGTTAATACAACGAATGAGCGTTGACTTACCCGAACCAGAAGGCCCACAAATCACGATCCGTTCACCTCGTCCGACGTCGAGACTAATGTCACGCAACACGTGGAATTTGCCGAACCACTTGTTGACTTCTTTCATGCTAATGATGGCGTCAGCCATACTCGATCTCCAGAAATATTTAGCGCTCGATGGTTATCAACACACCGTTAACGTTGATGCTCCGTGGCCAGTCTTTTCTCTAAGGACTGGCTGTATTTAGACATCGAATAGCAAAACACAAAGTAAATGGCCGAGATAAAGATGTAGACCTCGACGCTAAAGCCGCGCCAGGCCTGATCCACCAAGGCGGCTTTGGCAGCCTGCGTCAAATCAAAAATTCCGATAATCACAACCAATGATGTGTCTTTAAACAGTGCAATGAAAAGTCCAACGAGTGGAGGAATGACGATCTTCAATGCCTGCGGCAATACGATCAAACGCATTTGCTGCCAATAGGTCAGGCCTAACGAATCTGCACCTTCGAACTGTCCCTTTGAAATCGCCTGCAGACCACCACGAACCGTTTCGGCCATGTAGGCCGCTGCAAATAAGATGATGGCCACTTGGGCGCGCAGCAACTTATCAATGGTGATGCCTTCCGGCAAAAACAAGGGGAGCATGACCGCCGACATAAAGAGCAAACTGATCAGAGGTACACCGCGAATCAACTCGATGTAGACGACGCAAAGCGTCTTAATGGCTGGCATTTTTGATCGACGACCTAGCGCGAGCAACACGCCAAGCGGGAACGCCAACGCAATGCCGAAGGTCGACAAAATCAAGGTGAGCGGCAAACCACCCCAACGACTATTTTCAACGTACGTTAGGCCAAATACTCCGCCCCACATCAAAACCGCGACGCTCGACAGCGCGGCGACCCAAAGAATGGGCAAAGAAACGTTCCAGAAACGACGGACGCCGCTAAGAATAATGACTCCAACGAGAATCAGCGTCGCCAACAACGGGCGCCACTGCTCTTCATACGGGTAGACGCCGAAAAGAATCAGGCGATGCTTTTCAACGATCATCGACCAACACGCGCCGGTTACCTCTCGACATTCCTGAGCGGTTTTGGCGGTGACCGTTGAGCTGATCAAAAACCAGTCAACCATGGCAGGCACCGTTGCGAATAGGAGCCAGACGGACAAGATCGTCAACAACGTATTGAATGGCGAAGAAAAGAGTTGCGTCCGCAACCAGTTCCATACGGATAAGCGCACAGGAGGTGCTATCTCGGTGCTCGGTGTTGAGATATTCGCTTGGCTTGTCATCTTATCTTTCCACCAAGGCTATACGTTTGTTGTACCAATTCATAAACACCGAGATCGACAAGCTAACCGTTAGGTACGCAGCCATGATCATCAAAATACCTTCGATGGCCTGGCCGGTCTGATTCAAGGTGGTGTTAATAATCGAGACAATATCGGGGTAGCCGATCGCGACTGCCAACGAACTATTCTTTGTGATATTGAGGTACTGGCTTGTCATCGGAGGAATAATCACACGCAAGGCTTGAGGCAAAACGACCAAGCGCAACACCAAGGTGTTCTTCAAACCAAGGGCGTCGGCCGCCTCCCACTGACCACGTCCGACAGACTGAATGCCGGAACGCACAACCTCGGCGATAAAGCCAGAGGTGTAGATGACAAGACCAAATAGTAGCGCCGCGAATTCGGGCGAGAGGGTCATTCCACCAACAAAGTTGAAACCCTTTAGCTCTGGCACTTCGAAGTACAGATTGGTGCCGCTGAACCACCACACCACGGCAGGGCACAGCATGAGCAAACCGATTGCCCAGCGCAGCATCGGAAAAATCTGGCCTGTGCGCTCCTGTCTCTGACGCGCCCAGCGGCGCAACCCAATAATAATCACGATCGCCAACAACAGGCCCAGGAAGAGCCAACTCAATCCATCCCCCTCCAACGTAGGCATCTTAATGCCACGGTTAGAAACGAACACGCCAGGCAGCGGATGGTAGGCTTTTCGCGGACCAGGCATGGTTTCAGAAATAATGGCGTACCAAAAGAAGAGCTGCAACAACAAAGGAATATTGCGCATGACTTCAACGTAAACACTGGAGATTTTTCGGATCAACCAGTTTTTCGAAAGTCGAGCAATACCAATAATTGTGCCGAGTAGTGTGGCAAGAATGATGCCGATCAAGGCGACGCGTAACGTGTTGAGTAGTCCAACGGTAATCGCGCGGGCATAGGTGTCCGCTGGCGTATAGCTGATGGGTGTTTCACCAATCGCGAACCCTGCCTCGCGACTTAAGAAGCCAAAACCGGTCGTAATGTTACGAACCGACAAATTGTGCATCGTGTTGTGCACAAGGTACCAAACGATGCCACCAACAATTCCGACAGCAAGAATTTGATAGATGACCGAACGCACGCCCGGATCATTCCAGGACAAGCGCCGGCGTGGCGGCTGCACTGGAGGAGTATCTTTAAGATTCATGATGAGTTGGGGCGATGCACGAGCAGTTGCACGCGCGATCGCCCCTAGGAGTCAACAGTAATTAACGAATTGGCCAGGCGTACAGGATGCCGCCTTTCGTCCACTGCTGGTTCAGACCACGCTCAAGTTTCAAGGGTGTTTTCGCACCGATGTTGCGCTCAAAGCTTTCGCCGTAGTTACCCACAGCCTTGATGATGTTGTAGGCCCACTTCTCGTCTACGCCCAAGTTCTTACCCATTCCTGGTGTAACACCCAGAATACGCTGGACGTTCGGGTTGGTGCTCTTGAGCATTTCGTCGACGTTTTTCTGGGTGATGCCGTACTCTTCGGCCTCGACCATTGCGTTAAAGCTCCAACGTACAACGTTTAGCCACTGCTCATCGCCCTGACGAACCAACGGGCCGAGAGGCTCTTTGGAGAAGTCTTCAGGCAAGATGACGTAGTTTTCAGGTTTGTCGAGTGACGAACGCGAAGAAGCCAAACCCGACTTGTCTGTCGTGTAGGCATCGCAACGACCTGACACAAAAGCGCGAACAACTTCGTCCAGCTTCTCAATCACCACTGGTTTGAACGTCAGCTTGTTGGCACGGAACCAGTCAGCCAGGTTCAATTCGGTTGTTGTACCTGGTTGTACACAGATTGTGGCGCCGTTAAGCTCTTTGGCACTCTTGAGGCCGCTGTCCTTGCGAACCATGATGCCCTGGCTGTCGTAGAAGTTCACGGCAACGCCGATCAGGCCCAATGATGTGTCACGTGTCATTGTCTGGGTGGTGTTACGCACCAGCACGTCGATCTCTCCAGACTGCAGAGCCGTGAAGCGCTGCTGGGCGGTCAGTGGAGTTACCTTAAATTTTGTCGAATCACCAAACATTGTGGCGGCGAAAGCGCGGCACAAGTCGATGTCCAAGCCCGACCAAACGCCTTTGCTATCTGGTGCCGAGAAACCCGACAAGCCTGTGTTTGTACCGCACTGAACAAAACCTTTTTTCTTGACGGCGTCAAAGGTTGGGCCCGCTTGAACGGCTGTGTTGGCAGCGATAAGTGCTGCGCCAACGAGTGCAAGTTTTAAAAATTTCATAAGTCGATCTCCAGATCACGACGGGGGGCGACAAACCTAGGGAATGTCGAGTTAATAATTTGTGCAAGGCACCAATAGTAGCCTTACCCATGAGCCCAATGTATGGGGGAAATCCCTTGCAGTCAATCTCCCAGAAGAGTGCAAAAGATACCCAATTTGGTGCCAACCGCCCATAATCTTTATATGTGCATGACGGGGCGTTATGATGTTGCCTTCTACTCGGTTCAACCATGATTGAATTCCAACACGTTTTCAAATCCTACGGCCAAGGTCGCAGCATTCTGGCCGATATTAGCTTCAAGGTGTCAGCCGGCGAATTTGTATACGTCGCAGGCCCGTCTGGCGCCGGAAAATCTACGCTGCTCAAATTAATTGGTGGCCTGGAACCCCCTTCCAGGGGCTCAATTCAGGTTAACGGCCAGCGTTTAGAGAATTTGTCAGCACGGGCCAGGCCCTATTTGAGACGGGCCGTCGGTGTCATTTTGCAAGACACACGGCTGTTATATGACCGCAGCGTGATTGATAATGTATTGCTGCCCCTGGCAGTAACCGGCTTGGCGGCTGACGTTTCGCGTGCCCGAGCCCGTGCAGCGCTAGAAAAAGTCGGTTTATCCGCCAAAGAAAGCGCACCACCGATCGAACTCTCGGGTGGGGAACAGCAAAGATTGGCCATTGCGCGAGCAATCGTTAATCGCCCTGCGATTCTGATCGCAGACGAACCGACCGCAAGCCTAGACCGCGAAACGGCCCGTCGCATCATGTCTGTTTTTAAAGACTTCAACCGGGTAGGGGTCACTACGGTCATTGCGTCTCACGACGACGAGCTGATGGCCGAATATGCCACGCGAGCATTCAAAATTGATCCGGGTCGTTTCGCCGACTCAGCCCAGAAGCGAGTGCCCACACACAAACATGTTGTGTTAAATCAATTGCCTGAAAGAAATGAGCCCTCACTTGGGGGTGACCGCTCATGAAAAGCCTCTTGCGCCAGCACCGCTACGCTCTAGCAGTCACGTTGCGTCGATTGATCTCCCAGCCAATTTCCTCACTCACCAACCTCCTTGTCATCGCACTCGCGCTCTCGCTGCCTTTGCTAGGCGCATCACTGCTGGTGTCCATCGAGCCTGTCGCACGGCAGGTGTCGGTCACGCCTGAACTGACTATTTTTCTCAAACCGGATGCGGCGAGCACCGCTGCAGAGCAACTGGCGAAACGCATTCGCTCTGAACACGCGCACCAAGTGTCCGGCGTGCGTATCATCCCTAAAGACCGTGCACTGAAGGATTTGCGTGAAAACCCAGCCTGGGAGCAGGCACTCAAGGTTCTTCCCAGCAACCCACTGCCCGATGCCGTCGTCGTCGCCTTCACCCCAGGCGAGGATCTCGCTGCGCGCGCCGACGAATTGGCGCGCGTTTGGCGGTCTTGGCCCAATATCGACCTCGTTCAGCTCGACAGCGCGTGGGTGCAACGCCTAGAGGCCTTGCTGCGTTTTGGCAAAGTTGGTCTGCTGCTGCTGGCACTCAGTGTCATCTTGGTCGTCCTCGCAACAGTTTTCAATACCGTACGCATGCAAGCACTTTCACAGCGCGAAGAGATTGGTGTTGCCCGACTGGTGGGCGCCACTGAAGGCTTTGTTCGCCGACCCTTTTTATATCTTGGGGCCCTGACATGCACAATCGCTGCACTGATTAGTATCGGTATTGCGCGTGGCGCTCTCATGCCGCTCAACGATGCGCTAGCCTCCCTGGCGCGCAGCTACGACGCCGAGTTCGCGCTTGCCTTACCCTCCATCCCAGTGCTTTGCATCGCTGTCCTATCCGTCGCCTGCTTAGGCGCCCTTTCGGCGCGCTGGTCTGTCGAACGAAATACCCGCTTCTAACAGCCTCGACCGAACATGCGCATCGCCCCGCGACTCATAGCATGGCAGCGTGTGCACGGTCGACATGGCTTGCCGTGGCAGCAGACACGCGATCCCTACCGAGTTTGGCTATCGGAAATCATGCTGCAACAAACTCAAGTTGCCGCTGTGATTGAGTACTACGCGCGCTTCCTCAAAGCATTTCCCACTGTAAAGAAACTTGCTCAGGCCAAGGCACCCCAGGTGATGGCTCAATGGGCCGGCCTTGGGTACTACGCCCGCGCCCGCAACCTACATGCCTGCGCACAGCGCGTCGTCAATGACTGGGGAGGAAGCTTTCCGACCACCGCTCAAGAGTTAGTCACGCTGCCGGGCATCGGTCCCTCCACAGCAGCTGCAATCGCCGCGTTTTGCTTTGGTGAGCGTGCGGCGATCTTGGACGGCAATGTAAAACGCGTCTTCGCGCGACATGGAGGGATAGAAGGCGACCCAAGCACTCGGGCTGTCGAGCAACGACTTTGGGACATGGCACGCGAACAATTACCTTCTGCACGCGCCTGTAACGAAGATGCAAATGCGATGGCCACTTACACACAAGGCTTAATGGATCTGGGCGCAACGCTATGCACACGCAATCGACCGCGCTGTCAGGATTGTCCAATCCATTCCGACTGCGCTGCGCGCAAAGAGGGGCGAACCGATGAGTTACCTTTCGCGCGAACTCGCAAGACTCTACCTGAGCGCAGCGTCGCGATCATGCTTGCGCATCGACCAGGTCACATTTTGCTTGAACAACGACCAGCAACCGGGATTTGGGGAGGCCTGTGGAGTCTGCCAGAGTTTAGTCCTGACGTATCGAGCACCGACTTCTGCGCGTCACTCGGTCTCCACGTCACCGAGATTGAGAGGCTTCCAGCTTTTTTACATGTTTTTACGCACTATCGCCTGACGATTGCACCAGTGATCGCACGAACGAGCGAACTCAAGTCTTCTGCAGCCGAACAATCCTTTAGCAAGCCCACACTTCATTGGACCAAAATAAGTGCACTGCACAGCAAAGGACTACCCGCACCCATTCGCAAGCTACTGCTTGGATTAGTAAACGACAACGTGCTCAGGTAAAACTGCGTTGCTCATTGTCTTGCGGCGAACGATACTTGCTAATACTCATGAGAATGCCACAGGCGATTCCAATCGTGAGCAAGGCCGTCCCACCATAGCTCAAAAATGGCAACGGCACGCCTACAACGGGCAAAATGCCGATCACCATACCAATATTTACAAAGACATAGACAAATAGCACCATGGTGAGTGCTCCCGCGAGCAAGCGACTCGCGTGCGTGGACGCCCCAACCGCTATCGATAAACCTCGGGCAATCAAAACAAGATACAACACCAAAAGCGTGACGCCACCGTACAAACCAAACTCTTCTGCAAAGACAGCGAAAATAAAATCTGTTGTCCTCTCGGGAATGAAATCGAGTTGGCTTTGCGTGCCCGCCATATAGCCTTTACCGTAAACGCCACCCGATCCGACGGCGATCGTCGACTGAATGATATGAAAACCCTTGCCTAGCGGATCAGTCGTCGGGTCAAGCAACGTGCAAACCCGATGCTTTTGATAGTCGTGAAAACCAACCCAGGCAGTATCCGGCTGACACAACTCTTCTTGGTACGCCACAACACTGACAATGCCAACTACTCCGGCAATCAACAACGGTACAAGCAACTTGAAGGACAAGCCCGCAAAATACATCACACAAAAACCAGCTCCAAAAACAAGCAACGCCGTACCAAGGTCTGGCTGCTTCACTATCAACAGAAACGGAACCGCCAGTAGTCCGCTCGCAATAAAAAAATCCAGGACTCTCACGGAACCTTCGCGTGATTGGAAATACCACACCAAAATCAGCGGCGCGGCAATCTTCATGATCTCGGAGGGCTGTATTCGCGTAAAACCCAAATTCAGCCAACGCGTCGCCCCTTTGCTCGTTTCACCAACAAACATCACCCCGAGCAAGAGCAACAGCCCTAAAACATAAATCGGAATGGCCAACCGAATAATGATGTGCGGCGGCGTCATCGCAACGACCCACATTGCGGCAAGGGCTACCGCAAAGTTACGGACTTGATCGGCGAAGCGCCAGTCTGTCCCACCTACTGCAGAATGCATCACCACAAGCCCTGCACTCGCCAATAAAAATAATATGACCATCAAGGGCCAATCGATTGCCGTCACAGCACGCACGCAAAATCTAAATATTATTTTCATTGCGCACCTCGTGGTGCAGGCACGTTACTTAACACCGCAGGTGCGGTCTTTTGATCACGCAATAACCAGGCGTCAAATACCTTGCGTGCGATCGGAGCAGCAATACTCCCGCCCCAGCCCGCGTTTTCAACGAGTACCGCTACCGCGATTTTTGGCTGTTTGGCTGGTGCGTAGGCCATAAACAACGCGTGGTCTCGTAGGCGTTCATCGATTGCTGAGCTCTGATACTTTGCCCCCCGCAGGCTGTAGACTTGCGCCGTTCCGGTCTTACCGGCGGTCTGATAGGGCGCACCCACAAAGGCTTGGCTGGCAGTCCCAGAAAGCGTCACGTCTGTCAGGGCGCGTCTGATGACCTCCAAGTTCTCTCGCTTTAGCGCAATCCTGTGTGTTGTTTGCGGCTCAACCATCGTTTGCTCGCCCGTCAATGCGTCCCGAATAGAACGCAGCAATTGCGGCTTCATGTACGCGCCATCATTTGCCAGAACAGCTGTGGCTTGGGCGAGCTGCATTAATGTGAAAGCGTTATATCCTTGCCCAACCGCTACCGAGACCGTTTCACCGGCATACCACCGTTGCTGATCACGCGTTTTATAGGCCGACCGTTTCCACTCTATTGAAGGCAGCACGCCTCGGCGCTCTCCTTCGATATCTACTCCAGTTAATTGACCAAAACCAAAAGGCTTCATAAAGTCGTGCAACGCATTGACACCGATCTCGGGGCCTAAAGAATAAAAGTAGGTGTCCGATGACACGACCAGCGCATGGTGCATATCGATTGAGCCAAACGCTGCTGACCCAGCATTTCTAAATCGCTGGCCTGCGAACTCGAAAAACCCCGGATCATCTATTCGCTCATTTGCACGTCGCTTATTAAGCTCCAGTGCAGCGAGCGCCACAAAGGGCTTATAGGTCGAACCAACAGGATAGGTTCCATAAACAGGTCGATTAATCAGAGGATGATCCGGAGATTCGTTTAGGCGTCGCCAACTTTCGACATCGATTCCGTCCACAAATAAATTAGGGTCAAACGAGGGCTGTGATACGAACGCCAGAATTTCTCCGGTAGCGGGCTCGATCGCAACAAGAGCACCACGCATATCTTTAAACGCCTCTTCAGCAATCCGCTGGAGCCCCATATCGAGCGACAGCGTCAAATTAGCACCTGGCATGGGATCTAATTTGCGCAGCACACGGACAGGTCGCCCGCGTGCGGTGATTTCTAGCTCTTCCAAACCCGTCTTGCCGTGCAGCAGTGTCTCGTAGGTTTTTTCGATACCCTTCTTGCCAATGATGTCGGTACCACGATAATTGCCAAGCTCATTTCTTTCTTCAAGCCCAAGCAAATCTGACTCGGATATACGGCCAACATAACCAACCACATGGGCAGCAGCCTGACCTTGAGGATACTCGCGCACCCAGCGCGCCCTGAGCTCAACGCCCGGAAAGCGCATCGAGTGCGCCGAAAACCACGCTGCCTCGGTCTCATTTAAATTATTACGCAATACAACACCCGCGTACCGGCCGCTTTCAGCGACTCTGCGCTTAAAGCGCCGCTGATCAGCCGGCCCAACATAAACAACTGGCGTTAATTTACTCAATAGCTGATCAATATTGCCTGCCTTGGCGGGCACGACCTCAAGAGTAAAGCTCAGCACGTTTCGTGCAAGCACCTCACCATTACGATCCAGAATGTCTCCGCGACGCGGAGGGATCGGAACAACCGCCATGCGATTGCTGTCCGCTCGTGCCGACAGGCTGTCATGACGCTCGACTTGCAGTACCCAAAAGCGCATGACAAGTACCGCGAAACAGACGACCGCAAACAGTCCAGCCATGACGGCTCTCAACAAAAATTTGTTTTTTTGAAGCTGATCCGTTTTTTTAAAATCAAACATACGCGGCGAGCTTTAACCAATGCCTGTGCCAGCATCGTCCATCCGATGCTGAGGCAACAGTAATAACCAACCAACAAGCGGCCAACAGGCAACCGTGAGCAATGTGCCAGGCAACCACGCCCACCCTGGCCACGCACTCACTAAAAAGGCACCCAACAAGACCGTGACAAACTTGACCCCAACGAATAAGGGGATCAAATGCATCGCCTGTCTCAACAAATCAAAACGCATCAGCCGACGGTACAGCAGTTGCGTCCCGTACACCATCAATGCATACAGTAGTGCCTGCAAGCCAAGTGGGCCCACATCATGCACATCGAGCGTCAATCCGAAACAGAATGCCGCAACCATCCCCATGCGACGTGGTTCATGAAACGACCAAAAAACGATCACCACGAGCAGGATGTCGGGCGTAGCGATCCAGTTTCGCCAAGGCAACAAGGACAACAGCCAAACACAAATCGTTGTGGTCCAGACGTAACGCCAACCCATCGAGGTCTGAAGGGAATGCGGCTGCAAATTTCGCGCTTGCGACAACGAGATTCCGAGTGAATACTTTGCCATCGACGCTTCCTTTTTACTTTCTGCTTGATGGCGCACGGACCGGCTGCGGTCCCAGCGGAGAGACACTTGGGGACAGCAACGCCTGCTCAGAGTCTAGTGAAACCTGTAGTACCAGAAAATGTCGGTTGCGCTCGGGATGCGAAAGAGGTTTGGCTTCCGCACGCGCAAAGCCCGAGGCTGGGCTGCGCTCTACGCGATCGATTCGACCCACGAATAACCCTGGCGGAAAAACGCCTCCCACTCCGCTTGTCACGAGCGTATCGCCATCTTTGATATCCGCGTCAGACGAAAAATAACGCACTTCAACTTTGCCTGGTGAACCAGAACCAAAGGCAATCAGCCGAAGGCCGTTTCGCAAAACCTGTACGGGTATCGACACCGCCTCATCGGTCAGCATCGCGGCCTCCGAGGTCATTGCAGTCACACGCGTAATCTGACCGACCACACCACTTTCATCGATCACCGGCATCCCGGGTGCAATGCCCGCGCGGCTCCCTTTGTTAAACACAATCCGCCGCACAAAGGTACTTGATGGCTCGTAAAGCACTTCCACAACCACTGCGGGACGATCGGCAGCTTTGTCCAGAACGCCCAGCAGACGTCGAAGCTGCTCGTTCTCTGCGGTGAGCAGAGCGGCGCGGGTTGTCACTTGTGCCATTTCAATGCGCTGACGCTGGAGGGCCTCATTCTCTGTCTTAACCAAGGAGGCGGCATTTAACCAGCCATCAAACGCATTCAACGCATCTTTAGGAAGCATCACAAGCCGCTGAAATGGGTAAACGACAGTCGCAATTGTCTGACGAACCGGGTTCGAAGACTTCCATAGCGCGTCAGTAAACAACAACGCCACCGCAAGGAGCAGGAGGAATGTCAGCGTAACTTCGGCGGCGGTGCCTTGCCGAAAAAGTTTTAGGGTGACGTGTCGTTGCATGAAAACTCAATACAAAATGACCCGGTCCCAAAATGTTCAAGTCCAAACTTGTGGATTTGAAGTGCAGAAGGTCCAGGGCAACTAGTCGTTAATAAATATCGCGCCTAGTTTTTCCAGATGCTCAAGGGCGTCACCGCATCCACGTACCACGCAAGTGAGCGGATCATCAGCGACGATAACCGGCAAACCGGTTTCTTCTTGCAGCAAGCGATCAAGGTCGCGCAACAAAGCACCGCCACCCGTCAGGGAAATGCCCTTATCGGTAATGTCGGCTCCGAGTTCAGGAGGCGTTTGCTCAAGCGCGATTTTGACTGCGGAGACAATTTGATTCAGTGGGTCGGTGAGCGACTCAAGGATCTCATTGGAGGATACGGTAAAGCTGCGTGGCACGCCCTCTGCCAGATTGCGGCCCTTGACTTCGATTTCGCGCACCTCAGAGCCCGGAAAGGCCGATCCGATTTCTTTCTTGATCAATTCAGCGGTTGGTTCACCGATCAACATCCCGTAATTGCGACGAATGTAATTCACAATCGCTTCATCGAACTTATCGCCACCTACGCGTACGGAGCCTTTGTAAACCATGCCGCCCAAGGAAATCACGGCCACTTCAGTGGTGCCACCACCAATATCGACCACCATCGAACCGCTCGCGTCAGAGACGTTTAAGCCGGCACCAATCGCAGCGGCCATCGGCTCTTCGATCAGGTATACCTGGCTTGCGCCGGCACCGAGTGCCGACTCGCGAATGGCGCGACGTTCAACCTGCGTCGAACCGCACGGGACGCAGACAATAATGCGAGGGCTCGGCGCGAACATATTGCGCGGGTGCACCATGCGTATGAAATGCTTGAGCATCTGCTCGGTCACGGTGAAGTCGGCAATTACGCCGTCTTTCATGGGACGAATGGCTTCAATATTGCCTGGAACGCGCCCGAGCATCTGCTTTGCCTCGCGACCAACCGCTTGTATGATTTTTTTGCCTCCGGGGCCGCCGTCATGGCGAATAGCCACCACAGAAGGCTCATCGAGCACAATGCCCTTGCCCCGAACATAAATCAGCGTGTTGGCTGTTCCAAGGTCGATCGCCATATCGGTGGAAAAATAACTACGCAGGAATCCGAACATGATTGTCTAGCCAAAAAAATATTGACGCGCGCATCGCGCAGCGATTGACCTTCTATCATAACTTATAATTCTTTAAGTAACGGCAAAATATGCCTCTCACATAGCACTAAACCAAGGGGTAAACCCCCTGAAATGGATCAACCCACGCCCATGGCTCTCACTGACCAAGAAGTCGTCCGTATCGCCCGCCTGGCAAGGCTGCACCTAACCGAAGCACAGCAAGCGCAGGCTAAAACGGACCTAAACAAGATTCTAGGCATCATTCAAACCTTACAAGCAGTGGATACGACTGGCGTAGAGCCTCTGGCTCACCCTTTATCTGCGGTGTCAGAGGTATTCCTGCGCCTGCGTGAGGACCAAGTGACCGAAATATCATCGGTGGAGCGCCGGGCTGCGCTCATGGCCAACGCCCCCGGCTCGGCTCAGGGCTTATTTCTGGTCCCGAAGGTTATTGAATAAGATGTCGAACACCCTGCTCCAGTTCAACTCCCTTGCGCAGCTGGGTCGGGCGCTATCTGCCCGTCAGCTTAGCGCCACCGAACTTGCACAAGACTGCCTTAAACAAATCCAAGAGCAAGCAGCACTCAATGCTTTTATCGATATCGATGCCGAGCTCACGCTGGCACAAGCTCGCGCAGCAGACGCTTGCCTTGCGGCGGGCACTGCAGGCCCCTTAACGGGCATACCTATCGCGCACAAAGACCTATTTGTGACCGAAGGCTGGCGCAGTACCGCCGGCAGCAACATGCTTAAAAATTACATCAGCCCCTTTGACGCGACGGTGGTGCGCAAACTGCGCGAAGCCGGCTGCGTCAGCCTAGGCAAACTCAATTGCGATGAATTCGCAATGGGCTCGGGCAACGAGCACTCTGCCTTCGGGCCAGCTCGTAACCCCTGGGATCTGAGCGCAGTGCCCGGCGGCTCCTCAGGCGCCTCAGCCGCTGCCGTGGCAGCCAAGCTTGTGATGGCCACCACGGGCACAGACACAGGCGGCTCAGTCAGACAGCCCGCTGCATTATGCGGCGTCAGTGGGATCAAGCCCACCTATGGCGCCGTTTCACGTTACGGAATGATTGCCTACGGGTCGAGTCTCGATCAGGCAGGCCCTCTTGCGGCCAATGCGGCCGACCTCGTCGAACTTCTCGACTCGATGAGTGGTTTTGATCCTCGCGACGCCACGAGCGCAGAACAATGTCTCGGCGTTGCAAACGCACCGGGACGTATCCGCGGCGCGTATCAATCCGCCAATGCGCACTATGCAGCGCAAGGCGCGCAACCGCTGAAAGGCCTGCGTATTGGTGTGCCGCGCGAATATTTCGGCGACGGCCTCAACAATGAAGTCGCTCAAGCCGTCGAAGCTGCGATCGCGCAATTTGAGGCGCTCGGCGCCACACGCGTCGACATTTCCTTGCCACGTACACAGCTTTCAATCCCTGCCTACTACGTGATTGCGCCGGCAGAGGCCTCAAGCAATTTGTCGCGCTATGACGGTGTGCGTTACGGACACCGCAGTGAGAGCTATACCGATCTGGCCGACATGACAGCGCGTTCTCGTGCCGAGGGCTTTGGCCCTGAGGTGCAGCGACGTATTCTGATCGGCACGTATGTGCTCTCCCACGGCTACTACGACGCCTACTACTTGCAAGCACAGCGGCTGCGCAGAATGATTGCCGACGATTTTCAAGCCGCCTTGACCACACAATGCGACGTCATCATGGGCCCAGTCACTCCCACCGTCGCTGCACCCATTGGGCACAGCCAAGATGACCCCACCGCTGACTGGTTGGCCGATGTCTATACGCTCGGTCTAAATTTGGCGGGTCTTCCCGGCATGTCGATTCCCTGCGGTTTTGGTCGTGGTGCCGCGGGGCTGCAACTTCCCGTCGGCCTACAAATCATTGGCAACTATTTTGATGAAGGGCGACTGCTTGCGATTGCACACCAATATCAGCAAACAACCGACTGGCATCAACGCATTGCGGGGCAAGCATAATGGCATGGGAAATCGTCATCGGACTCGAAACGCATACACAGCTTTCGACCCAGACCAAAATTTTTTCCGGTAGCAGCACCCAGTACGGTGCGCTGCCCAACACTCAAGCCAACGAAGTCGATCTCGCATTGCCTGGCTCATTGCCCGTCATGAATCGCGCTGCGGTGGATCGCGCCATACGCTTTGGCTTAGCGGTCGGCGCAGCCGTCGCACCGCGCTCAATCTTCGCGCGGAAAAATTATTTCTATCCTGATTCGCCGAAAAACTATCAAATTAGTCAATTTGAAATCCCCGTTGTATTAGGCGGATCGATTAGTTTTTTTGTTGGCGACACTGAAAAAACCGTCAACCTGACCCGTGCACATTTGGAAGAAGATGCCGGCAAGTCTTTGCACGACAACTTTGTGGGGCCTCACGGCGAATCCTCCACTGGTATCGACCTCAACCGTGCAGGCACACCCTTGCTAGAGATCGTTTCCGAGCCAGAGATGCGTTCTGCCGCGGAAGCCGTCGCTTACGCCAAAGCCCTACACAGTTTAGTAATGTGGCTAGGTATTTGTGATGGCAATATGCAAGAGGGATCCTTTCGTATCGACGCCAACGTCTCCGTACGCCCAGAAGGTCAGAAAGAACTCGGTACGCGCTGTGAAATTAAAAACGTAAACTCCTTTCGTTTCCTCGAACGCGCGATTCAATATGAAGTACGCCGCCAAATCGAACTAATTGAAGACGGGGGCAGAGTAGTTCAAGAGACCCGGCTTTACGATTCAGACCGCGACGAAACACGCAGTATGCGCAGTAAAGAAGATGCGCACGACTATCGCTACTTCCCAGATCCTGACCTACCCCCGCTGGTCATCGCGCAAAGCTGGATTGAGGCAGTCCGTCAGTCGATGCCGGAACTTCCGAGCGACTTGCGCGACCGTTTCGTCAACGAATATGGCCTCGCCGCCGTCGATGCCGCGCAACTCACAAGCAGCCGAGAACTTGCCGGGTACTTTGAAGAGCTGAACCAATCTCTGTCAGAAGGACAAGCCAAGCTCGCCGCAAACTGGATGATGGGCGAAGTGTCGGCCGCGCTGAATCGCGAAGAAAAAACGATTGCGCAGTGCCCTGTCAGCGCCAAGATGCTTGGCGCACTACTCATGCGCATTATTGACGGCACGATTTCGAACAAAATCGCTCGTGATGTATTCGCCGCGATGTGGCTTGGTGAGCATGGCGGCCAAGCGGACGCCATTATTCAAGCAAAAGGTTTGACGCAAATCAACGACACGGGTGCGATCTCAGCAATGATTGATGCGGTTCTGGCAGAACAGGTCACGATCGTCGCTGAATATCGCGCAGGTAAACAAAAAGCGTTTAATTCGCTGGTCGGACAAATCATGAAAGCCGCCAAAGGCAAAGCGAACCCTCAGCAAGTCAACGATTTGCTCAAAGCAAAACTCGACGCTTAGCGTGCTTATGTGATGCCGTAACGTTTCCGGTATGTCAACACGGCATCCTGATACTGCGCAAATTCTTGATTGTTTTTTAACAACTCAAGGATGTCATCCAGTGAAGCAATGCTTACAACAGGCAAGCCATAACGCTGGTGGACTTCCTGCACGGCCGAATGTGGTGAAAGCGCCCCATCAGGGCCCGCACGTTCCATCCTGTCCATCGCGATAAGCACTGCACAAGGTGTGGCCCCTGCAGCCTCGATGATTTCGACCGACTCTTTAACCGAAGTGCCCGCTGTAATGACATCATCGATGATCACAACGCGCCCTGTAAGCGGGGCGCCCACCAACACACCGCCCTCACCATGATCCTTTGCTTCCTTGCGGTTATAGGCGAAGGGAATATCTCGTCCCACCATCGCTGGGTGAGCGGCCAGCGCTACGGACGTTGCGGTAGCTAAAGGAATACCTTTGTACGCGGGTCCAAACAACATATCAAACGGCAACTTCGCATCAACGAGGGCTTGGGCATAAAATTGCGCCAGACGGCCGACCGAGGCTCCCGAATCAAACAAGCCTGCATTAAAAAAGTAGGGGCTCGTGCGACCGGACTTGGTCACAAAACTGCCAAACCGCAAAACGCCCTCATCAAGAGCAAATTGCACGAAAGCACCACGATCTGTACTGTTGGACATGGCATGACCCCACGTTGATAAACTTAACTACCCGCAATTATCTCACCGACTAGGAGCTTTTCCTTGCTGCGCATCACTTCACTCAATTTGAACGGCATCCGCTCGGCTTACAACAAGGGGCTCGCAACCTGGCTCAAGCAGCATCAAGCCGATATCGTCTGCCTCCAGGAGCTTAAGGCTCATTTGGATGACATCCACGAAGATCTAAAACATCCCCATGACTACACGGGACACTTCTACGCAGCAGAGAAAAAGGGCTACAGCGGTGTGGGGATATACCTCAAGCAAGATCCCAACGCCATCATCACGGGGTTCGGCTGCCCAGAATTCGACAGCGAGGGTCGTATTATCCGCGCCGACTGGCCAAAGTTATCCGTGATTAGCGCCTACCTTCCGTCGGGGTCGAGCGGACCAGAGCGCCAGGAAGCGAAATTCCGCTTTCTAGCTCAGTTCGGCCCCTGGATGCAAGCGCTGATGGATGATCACAAAAACACCAAACGTGAATATGTAATTTGTGCAGATTGGAATATTGCCCATAAAGAGATCGATCTGAAAAACTGGAAATCAAATCAAAAAAACTCCGGCTTCACACCAGAGGAGCGCGCATGGGTCACTCATGTACTTGCAGAGATCGGGTTTGTAGATGTCTTCAGGCAGCTCGACGAGCGCGCAGAGCAATACACCTGGTGGAGTAATCGCGGACAAGCCTGGGCCAAGAACGTTGGCTGGCGTTTAGACTACCAACTCGCCACACCGGGCTTAGCGGCCAAGGCCCGTAGCACGGGCATTTATAGAGATGAGCGCTTCTCGGACCATGCGCCACTCACTATCGATTACGACTTCAGTCTATCGTAACGCCGAATAAAGATCACGTCTGTTAGGCGTCGGTGCGTTCGTCGATCCGCTCAATATCGGCCCGGCGCCAACGAAGTAGTAGCAATCCCGGCAAAGCAATACCAACAGTCAGCAGAAAAAATGTTGGCCAGCCCGCGTAGTGAACCAATGGTGGCGTGAGTGGGCCCGCAAGGTAGGTGCGCCCCACTGCCGACAGAGCAGACAACAGCGCGAACTGCGTCGCAGAAAATTCACGATTGCACAGCCCCATCAGCAACGCCACAAAGGCTGCCGTCCCCATTCCGCCACACAAATTTTCCAACCCAACACCTGCTGCCATGAGCCACACGTTATGGGGTCCCACCGAAATCAACCAAAACCCCAAGTTGGATACGGCCTGCAACAAGCCGAACAATAGCAACGAGCGGTACAAGCCAAGCTTGGCCATCAATGCTCCGCCGGTCAAGGCACCAACAATTGTCGCTGTCAGCCCCAAGAGCTTGTTGACTGTACCCACCTCGGTCGCCGTATATCCGGCCGCACGAATCAGAAAGGTGGTCGACAACGCGCCGGCAAAGGCATCTCCAAGCTTGTATAGAACAATCAGCAAAAGTACGGTCCATGCCTCGGGTCGCGAAAAAAACTCTTTAAAGGGCTCAACAACTGCACGCGCTAACGAACGTGGCGTCTGGGCGGGTACGGCAGGTTCTGGTGCCCAAAAGGTCGCCATTGCGACAATCAGCATCAGCACCCCCATCAACACATAGGTCTGCCCCCAGCCAAGCCACTGATCAGCCAGTATTAAGGCCAAGCCACCCGACACGAGCATCGCCAGTCGATACCCCAACACGGATAGCGCAGCGCCCGCACCGCGCTCCTCTTTTTGCAGAACATCGCTACGGTATGCATCGAACGCAATGTCTTGCGTCGCAGAACAAAAAGCCACTGCTACCGCAAGCAAAGCGAGCGGCAACAAGCTCTGGCCGGGGGACATTAACCCCATCGCCATCATCCCTAATGCAAGCAATATCTGCATGATGAGCATCCAGCCACGCCTGCGCCCTAAAAATGGGGGCGCATAACGATCAATCACTGGGGCCCACAAAAATTTAAGGGTGTAAGCCGTACCGACTAGAGTCAGAAAACCAATTTCTTGTAACGAGACCTGCTCGACCGTCGCCCACGCTTGCAACGTGCCTCCCGTCAGCGCAAGTGGTAAACCGCTCGCAAAACCCAGAGCCAGCAAGGGCGCAACGCGTCGACGCGTGTAAAGCTGCGAGGCTCGGAGGCTGGGTTCGCGAAGCGCTTCGCTCATGACCGAGCAGCCGTAAAGCGATAAGCCGCCAGCGTACTTCGCCATCCGGCGAAAGACTTCACTTCGCGCTCGTCGTTAAAGGTTGCGCGCTCAAGAATCGTAAAGTCGAACTTCGCTGCGAGTCGTTCGAAGTCTTTAAGGGTGCACAGATGTATGTTTGGTGTGTCATACCAGTCATAGGGCATTTGGCCCGTCACAGGCATGCGTCCTCGCAAAATCGACCAGCCATGTGGCCAATAACCGAAATTAGGAAAGGAGACGATTGCCTCACGCGCGACGCGCACCATTTCGCGCAGAATATGCTCAGTACGATGCATCGACTGCAAGGTCTGCGACAAGACCACCGTATCGAATTGCTGGTCGTCGAACATGGCCAACCCGTCTTCGAGGTTTTGCTGAATCACATGCACGCCGCGTTGCACGCAAGACAACACGCGCTCATCACTGATCTCAACGCCTACCCCACGAATACCTTTGGTTTGTTTGAGGTGCCCGAGCAGTGCGCCGTCACCACACCCGAGGTCGAGCACGCTACTGTTGGGACGCACCCATTGAGCGATTCGCACCAAATCTGCGCGCAGACTCATCTGAGAAAACTGCGGACTCATGACTGCACCTCGCGATTAATCTGCGTCAATCCCGCCGCAATCCTCGAAAAATAGGCACGCATCACGCCATGGTAACGCGCATCATCGAGCAAGAAGGCATCGTGACCATGTGGCGCGTCGATTTCAGCGTACGTCGCTGGCTGTCCATTTTGTAAAAGGGCGCGAACAATTTCGCGCGAGCGCGCAGGGGAAAACCGCCAATCAGTCGTAAAGGATACAAGTAAAAAATCTGCGACGGCAGGCTGGAGTGCGCGAGCAAGGTCTCCCTCGGCCTCACGTGCGGGATCAAAATAATCCAGGGCTCGCGTAATCAACAAATAAGTATTTGCGTCAAAGTACTTTGAAAACTTTTCACCCTGATACCGCAGATAAGACTCCACCTCGAACTCAACACCATACCCATAGTGATAGGCGCCTCCCGCGGCGGGTGCACGCTGTGTGCGGCCAAACTTTTCAGCCATGTCATCATCGGATAGATAGGTAATATGTCCGACCATGCGGGCCACGGACAAGCCGTTGCGAGGCACAACTCCATGGGCGTAATAATCGCCACCATGAAACTCTGGGTCCGTGATGATGGCGCGGCGGGCAACCTCATTAAAAGCAATATTTTGCGCGGAGAGTCGAGGCGTACTTGCGACAACAACGCAATGGGCTACGCGTTCAGGTAGAGTCATCGCCCAACTTAAGGCCTGCATTCCGCCTAAGGATCCGCCCATCACGGCGGCAAACGTCTTCACGCCCAGACGGTCCGCGACACGCGCTTGCGCTTGTACCCAGTCCTCAACTGTAAGCACGGGGAATGCTGCGCCCCAAGGTTTGCCGGTCTCTGGCCGAATCGATGCAGGTCCCGTTGAGCCAAAACAAGAACCTGGATTGTTGATGCCTATGACAAAAAATATATCGGTGTCGACTGGTTTGCCAGGCCCGACCATGTTGTCCCACCAGCCGATGTCATCCGGATTATCCGCCGCGACGCCTGCCACATGGTGTGAAGCATTCAAGGCATGACAAATCAACACGGCGTTGCTCGCCTGCGCATTGAGCGTGCCGTAGGTCTCGACCGCCAAATCATAGGCCTCAAGCGTTTGGCCACTGGCCAAGGGCAGTGGCTCATCAAAATGCATGTACTGCGTGTGGACCACCCCAACAGAGCCTGGTGCGACGGCTATTAGTGCATGGGGAGCGTCCTGAGCGCTGGACGTAGTTTTCATACGGACCTTCTTTAGCGGGATTTATGAGGCGCCCGCAAGCGGATCAAGCAAATCGGCGCCAACTGAGTACAAAGTTTAACATTGTCAGACACTTACTTACAAAAGAAGTGCGCATCACAGGGGTTTTGCGAATTTCCAAATACAGGCCGCCAAGGCAAACTAGCTAATTATGTCGACTGTGCAGGGAGACCTAGCTATATGACCACGCCACGACTCACCGGGCGCGAAATGCAATGCCTAGAGTGGGTATCCAAAGGAAAGACCAGCTGGGAAACCGGCCTGATCCTTGGACTAACCGAACGCACAGTGAATTTTCATCTTCGCAACGCCTGCGCCAAACTAAAAGTTTATGGGCGACAGGCAGGCGTTGCTCAAGCATTGCGCTTAGGTTTGCTCAATTGCGCGCCACACGCCGCCGTTACCCCGCAATCGGCTGTGCCAACTAGCGAAGCACCAACGATCGCATGAACTCTGAGGCGTTCTCGCGTGAAAGCGATTGTGTCGGGCCTGAAACCACAACCTGGATCAGCATCCCACGATGCACGAGCACTCTGCCCAGTAACCGGGAAGGCCGACCGTTCACATCCGTCTCAAGTGTGAAAACCTCACCCGATGCAGCCTGCGGCGGAACACTTTGGCCGACCCGCCGATAAAGCGCCTGAACAAACGCGTCAACGAGCATCTGTGCCTTGGCCGGGTCTACGGTTTCATCCAGAGCAGCGTAACCAACAGAAAACACTGCATCGCCCACTGCAGCAGAGGTTAGCGAGAACGCTAGGTTCAGCCCTTGCACCTCGATCTTGCGCTGCTCGGTTTGCGTGCGGGCAGGAAACATCACCACGGCACGATCGTCGGCGACAAGCAGTTCGCGCCAGTTGTGCTCAGGCGTGCAACCAGACAGCCACCCCAAGGGTACCCACAATAGCCAGAGGGATATGAATTTGCGCATCTCGTTGGTCCATTTACAAAAATGTCTTTGAAGTCTTCAAATTACCTTTGATTTTAGTGCTCACCGCGCTCAAGGGCTGGTAGCTTAAAATGAACTGTCTCACAAAGTTTAAAGGCCATCTCGTGTCTATGTTGTCTACCCGCCTCGAACGACTGCTTGCGCGTCCCGCCGTTCTGCGCCAGTCCCTACGCGGAATCGAAAAAGAAGGCCTACGCGTTGATCAAGTCGGACTGCTTTCCATGAAAGCACACCCGCTTGCGCTGGGCTCTGCCCTCACCCATCCCCGCGTAACGACTGACTACTCCGAAGCGCTGCTTGAGCTCATCACGGGCACCCACACGACGGTCGATGCGCTCATCGCCGAGATCGACCAGATCCATCGCGTCGTGGCCACAACGATGCCCAGCGAGCTGATGTGGAATCACTCTATGCCAGCCCACTTACCCGCGGATGCCGATATCCCAATCGCGTGGTACGGCACCTCAAATACCGGCATGATTAAGCACGTGTACCGACGCGGACTGGCTGCACGTTACGGCAAGACGATGCAATGCATCGCTGGCCTGCATTACAACTTTTCCTTCGACGAAGGCATCTGGGATCTACTCGATCTTAAACAAGAGAGCGCACAAGACCGCCGCTCTGCCGGTTATATCGCGTTAATCCGAAACTTCACTCGTTACAACTGGTTGCTCATGTATTTGTTTGGCGCCTCGCCAGCCGTATCGACAGACTTTCTACGTGGAAATGTCGGCAACCTTGAGTCACTGACTCCAAACACGATGTATCTACCTTATGCCACCAGCCTACGCATGAGTGACCTGGGTTACCAAAACAAGGCGCAGTCAGGCCTGAAGCTCTGCTACAACGATCTCAATATGTTTTTGCAGCGCCTGTACGACGCCGTGACGACACCATGGCCCCCGTACCAAGAGATCGGCACCCACCGCAGTGGCGAATGGACTCAACTGAACACCAATGTATTGCAAATTGAGAACGAATTCTACTCAAGCATTCGTCCTAAACGCACAACAGGTCCTTGCGAACGCCCCATCACTGCGCTCGCCGAACGTGGTGTGCAATATATCGAGGTGCGCTGTCTAGACATTGATCCAAACGAATCCATTGGCATCTCTGCGCAAACAGCACGCTTTGTCGACGCATTCTTACTGTTTTGTGCGCTAGAAGAAAGCCCCGAGTTCACCGATAGCGGTTGGTGTCCAGAAAGCGCTGCAAACTTTGCACACGTCGTTAAACAAGGCCGACAGCCTGGGCTGCTGCTCAAGCAAAATGGACTTGAGCTTCCGTTAGCCGACTGGGCGAACGAGCTCCTTGATCAAATAGCACGCTGTGCGCAGACTTTCGGTCACGCACTTGGCGATGCTCACTATGTTTCGGCTGTAGACGCTCAGCGCGCCAAAGTCAGCGACCCCAAACAGACACCCTCTGCCCAGTTTCTCGAACAACTCAAACGATCTGGTGGGTCTTTCCATGATCAGGCATTAAGCATGAGCAAGATCCACGCTGAAGAACTGCGCAAAAGAGGATTGACCCCAGCCGAGCTAGCGGCAGCCCAAGCGCAAGCCACACAGTCGTTGCTAGATCAGCAGGCGATCGAGGCGTCCGATGAGGAGAGTTTTGAT
>CAJBTJ010000254.1 GCA_903958565.1 uncultured beta proteobacterium | reverse complement strand
TTTGGCGGAATTTTTAGTGTTCTGGTTATCGTCGTCACGATTGAAACGATTGCTAGAAAACTATTCAACATTTCGCTACAAGGAGCAGATGAATTAGGAGGCTACGCGTTGGCCATTGGATCAACGCTTGCCTTCAGTCTGGCCGTGTTTGGTAAAAATCACATTCGAGTCGATGTATTGCACGAAAAGTTACCGCCTTGGGCGCAAGGCTGGATGAATTGGTTCGCGGCGACAAGCATGGCGGTATTTGCCATTTTCCTGTGCTTTGTCACGGTGAATGTCCTGACCGACACCATCATTTACAGCAGCACCGCCCAAACACCTTGGGCGACACCCCTGATCTATCCTCAATCGATTTGGTATGCCGGACTCGTTATTTTTGCGTGCGTGACGTCAGTCTGGGCGATTCGTGCGACTTATCTTTTAGTTCGAGGTCGCATCGAAACGCTTAACGAAGAGTTTGAACCCAAGAGCGCTAAAGAGGAAATCAAAGAAGAACTCGATGACCTCGCACAACGATCCAATATCTCTGAGCTCACAAATAAATCATGAATCCAACCATTGTCATTATTGCATTCCTGATCATGGTCATCATGATGATCGCGGGTGTCCCAATCGCTGTATCAATGGCGTTAGTGGGTATTGTGGGCGGCGTCTCTGTCTACGGGATGCCATTTATTAACTCCATCGCCCCAGTGTTATGGGGCGTTCAAAATGAAAATCTTCTCACATCGATCCCGTTGTTTATTTTGCTCGGTGAACTACTACTGAGATCTGGTATTGCGGATCGAATGTACCTTGCGCTTTCTGCTTGGTTTGGTCGATTACCTGGCGGCTTGCTACACACCAATATTGGCAGCTGCGCGTTGTTTGCTGCGACCTCGGGATCCTCCGTCGCCACAGCAGCCACGATTTCAACCGTGGCCCTGCCTTCCTTAATGAAGCGTGGCTATCCGATCAGACCTTCGCTCGGTTCAATCGCAGCAGGTGGAACCCTCGGGATTCTTATTCCACCCAGCGTCAACATGATTATCTACGGGTCACTTACCAGCAACTCGATTGGCAAACTGTTTATTGCAGGGATTATTCCCGGACTGTTGCTCACAGGCTCGTTCATGCTGTATATCGCCATCACTAGTCTGCTGAGCGGTAATGCCATGCGCGAGGAGAAAGTGTCCTTCAGTGATAAGCTGAAAGTGTCGGTGCACCTCATTCCTCCGATGATCGTCTTTGGCGTGGTCATGGGCAGCCTGTACTTTGGTATCGCTACTGCGACCGAGAGTGCGGCCTTAGGGGTCACCACCGTCGTCCTGTTTGTCTTGAAGTCTGGTCGTTTGAATTGGGCGCTTTTACGTGGCTGTTTTATTTCCACAGCACGCGTCTCTGGCATGATCTTATTGATCATCTCCGCTGCGTTTATCCTGAATCTAACGATTAGCCTAACGGGTGTGGCCGAGATCATGACCAAATGGGTGACAGGCCTCGGACTCTCGAAGACCGCCTTGATTCTTGGTTTGATTTTGTTTTATCTGTTGCTCGGTATGTTCATGGATGTTTTATCCATGATGGTTGCGACGATACCGATCACCTACCCCATTGCCATGGCGTTAGGCGTTGATCCAATTTGGTTTGGCATCTTTGTGATTCTGATGTGCGAACTAGGCTTGATCACACCCCCAGTCGGGATGAATCTCTTCGTCGTGCACGGCATTCGACCAGACAAAGGTGGCATTGAGGACGTCATGTGGGGCGCCTTACCCTACGCAGTCATCATTATCCTG
>CAJBTJ010000253.1 GCA_903958565.1 uncultured beta proteobacterium | reverse complement strand
CTCGTTTACGCCCATCTTACCGCCAACGATTCCCGCTTCGGTCATGCAAACAAGACTCGGCTTGTTTTTGCGTTGAATGCGCAATACCAGCGTGCGTTGGTGTACGCCGGCAATCCAGTCCCAGTTTTGGCCAAGCCAAGTATGCCCATCGGCCGTTACATCGGATAACAGACCGAAAGTCGTACAACCATCCGTCTCGTTCGTTGCCTGTTCTTGTTTGCGCGCATCTTTGCCAAAAATCATGAAGGCGATTTCATACCGGGCATTGAGTAGTGCGATCGCTGCAGCCGATTGACCAGAGCCTTTTGCAAGGCCAAGCATCTCTTCGGCATATTCGGCATTTTGCGATTCCATCGCGTGTTGCCAACGCATTGCCTCTTCTAGTGCTTCGGCCCGAGGTAGGCCTGATGCTTCAAAACGGAGCAAATATGTTTCTACGTTGGCCGCGACGTCAGAGGCGAATTGCTGGCCGTGCTTAAGGCCGCGTTCGTACGCGTTGTCGCCAACGGTGAGGGCTGGCATGTGTTTACGACTTGTCATTGATTAACCTGCTCATGCATGACTTTATAAAGTTCCCGGTTGATTTCGGCGACAAGCATTAAAAATGCGTCGGACAGGCGAGTTTCCTCTGTGCGAGGTCGGGGTAAGTCGATCTCGTAGATTCTATGGATACGTCCGGGACGCGCCGACATCAGTACGACACGATCGGACAGAAAGACGGCCTCTGCAAGCGAGTGCGTGACAAAAATTACGGTCTTTTGATATTGCTGCCAAATACGCATCAGTTCAAACGCCATCCGGTCGCGCGTGATTTCATCAAGCGCGGCGAAGGGTTCGTCCATCAGCAACACCGAAGGGTCTAGCGCCAGGGCACGTGCAAGGGCTGCGCGCTGTTGCATGCCACCGGAAAGCTGATGGGGTAGCTTGTTTTCGAAACCTTTGAGCCCGACGATTTCAATCAGTTTCGCAATGTCAATTGATTCTGTGACACCTGCATTCTCTTTGCGCTGACGGACCAAGTCGCGTAAGAGGCAGACGTTTTTTTCAATCGTGAGCCAAGGCATTAAATTGGCCTGTTGGAACACGAGACCAATTCGACCCGCTTGACGCAGCACCGAGGGCGCTGCCCCATCTATCCGCACAGCGCCAGCTGTCGGTGGCATGAGGTCGGCTAGCACTTTGAGTAATGTGCTTTTGCCGCAACCTGATGGACCGACCAAGGAAACAAATGCGCCAGCATGGATACTCAGGTCGACAGGGGCGAGCGCGCGCACAGACTCAGCGGAGCCCACTCCATACGTAACCTCTACGGCTTCAATTTGGATGCCCTGCGCATCCTGAGGCTTCGCTTCGACCATCACCTTACTTCGCGGGCTGCTTGACGACTTGCGCAAGAGTCTTGGCTTCATCAAGGCTATTAATGATTGCATTGGTGTACATCGAGTTTGCCGTTGGCTTTTTAGGCAGGTCGCCGCCGTTGGCTAAGATGTCAATCGATGATTGCCACTTGGCATCCGTCATGAG
>CAJBTJ010000252.1 GCA_903958565.1 uncultured beta proteobacterium | reverse complement strand
TGCCGCGCTCAGGACTCGGCCACAAACACGGCATCGTCTTAGGTAATCTCGTCGGGCTCATCGATTCAGACTATCAAGGGCCCTTGATGGTGTCCGCATGGAACCGCAGCCAAGTTGCCTACACGCTTGAACCGATGGAACGCCTGGCTCAGCTTGTTGTCCTGCCCATTGCGCAAGTTCAATTTAATGTGGTGGACGAGTTCGAGCAATCGAACCGCGGCACGGGCGGCTTCGGCAGCACAGGTAAAGCCTGAGCGACGAATAAGAAGTCTGTGTGAGTTGCTCTACTGGCAACTTGCGCCTTGGGTGGGCTGCCACGTAGCCATCAATGCACGAGTTCAGCTTCCTGATCCGATCCCTTCGGCTTATCAGGTGACTTGGCGTCAAACGTCAGCACCACCTTGCCGTCTGCGTCAATGTCTACAAGCACGGAGCCTCCATCCACCAACTTGCCGAACAGCAACTCATCGGCCAGCGCACGGCGCAAGGTATCTTGAATGAGACGCTGCATCGGACGCGCTCCCATCAAAGGGTCAAAGCCATGCTTACCCAGATGGGCACGCAAGGCGTCTGTGAATGACGCATCCACGCGTTTGTCATGGAGTTGATCTTCGAGCTGCATCAAGAACTTATCGACCACGCGCAGAATGACATCCTCATTGAGCGCCGCAAACGGCACAATCGCATCCAACCGGTTGCGGAACTCCGGTGAAAACATCCGTTTGATGTCGGCCATTTCATCGCCGCTCGCGCGGGTATTGGAAAAACCAATATTGGGCCTGTTGAGCGCTTCCGCCCCAGCGTTTGTTGTCATAACCAAAATCACGTTCCGGAAATCAGATTTCCTTCCGTTGTTGTCGGTCAGCGTGCCGTGGTCCATTACTTGTAGCAATATATTAAATACATCCGGATGTGCTTTTTCAATTTCATCCAAGAGCAAGACACAGTGCGGCTGTTTAGTCACCGCCTCAGTCAGTAGTCCGCCCTGATCAAATCCAACATACCCAGGTGGCGCACCAATCAGTCGCGAAACCGTATGGCGCTCCATATACTCAGACATATCAAAACGCAACAACTCGACACCGAGCGTGAACGCTAGTTGTCGAGCAACCTCTGTTTTACCGACGCCCGTTGGGCCAGAGAATAAAAATGCACCAATTGGCTTTTCTGGGCGACCGAGACCGGAGCGCGCCATTTTGATCGCAGCGGCGAGCGCCTCGATAGCGTTGTCCTGCCCGTACACCACCGTTTTCAAGTCGCGCTCAAGAGTCGCCAACTTGCTACGGTCATCGCTCGAGACCGTTTGTGGCGGAATACGCGCGATCTTCGAGACAATTGATTCAATCTCTGTCTTACCAATGACTTTCTTTTGTTTCGACCGAGGCAATAAGCGCTGCGCAGCACCCGCCTCATCAATGACATCGATCGCCTTATCAGGCAAATGGCGATCATTAATGTGTCGCGCCGAAAGCTCTGCAGCCGCAGTCAACGCAGCACTCGAGTACTTCACGCCATGATGCTCTTCAAAGCGTCCCTTGAGACCTCGCAAAATCTGAATGGTTTGCGCCACCGTTGGCTCAACCACATCGACCTTTTGGAAGCGACGCGATAACGCAGCGTCTTTTTCAAATACTCCACGAAACTCTGTGTAGGTCGTCGCGCCGATGCAGCGTAGCTGGCCAGAAGAAAGCGCAGGCTTGAGCAAATTAGACGCATCGAGCGTACCGCCCGAAGCCGAGCCCGCACCAATCAAGGTGTGAATCTCATCAATAAATAAAATCGCTTGAGGATTATTGCGTAGCTGTTTGAGCACACCCTTGAGCCTTTGCTCAAAGTCTCCGCGATATTTCGTTCCCGCGAGCAAGGCCCCCATATCCAAAGAAAACACCTGGGCGTCTTGCAACACCTCAGGCACCTCTCCCTGGGTGATGCGATACGCCAGGCCTTCAGCAATCGCCGTCTTGCCGACACCCGCTTCGCCCACCAACAGCGGATTATTCTTGCGCCGACGGCAAAGCGTTTGAATGACGCGCTCAACTTCGTACTCGCGCCCGATCAAGGGATCGATGCGCCCAGCAGTTGCTGCAGCGTTTAAATCTTGCGTATACAAATCCAAAGGTGACTGCTTGGGCTCGCCTTGCTGCTCTTCAGCACCACCTTGCTGTTCCTTATTCGTTGCAGGCGCCTCACTCGAGGTTTGCTTGCTGATGCCATGCGACAAAAAGTTCACGACATCCAAACGCGAGATTCCCTGCTGTTGCAAGTAGTAGACCGCGTGCGATTCTTTCTCGCCGAAAATCGCAACCAGCACATTCGCGCCTGTAACGGGTTTTTTCGATGCGCCCCCTGCCGAAACATGCATGATCGCGCGCTGAATCACACGCTGAAAGCCTAGCGTGGGTTGCGTATCAACTTCGGCTCCGGCCGGAATAACGGGCGTGTTGTCCGTGATGAATTTACGCAGATTGCTACGCAGCTCATCGATATTTGCCGCACAGGCGCGCAACACTTCTATTGCCGCAGCGTTATCAAGAAGCGAGAGCAACAAATGCTCAACGGTGATGAATTCATGACGCGCGGAACGCGCCTCGACAAATGCCATATGCAGACTTACTTCAAGCTCTTGGGAAATCACATTTCCTCCGACATTCTTTCAATTTGAAACACCGTTAATCTGCATTCTATGCTTTTCAGAAAAGAATAATTGCGTGGCACGTAAAAACCTTTTTCCTTGATCGGATTCACTTGTTCAAGAACCTTCATTTTGTTAGGCATCACCGGCGGGTTCCATGACACACTGAAGCGGGTGTTGGCGAGCACGGGCGAACTGCGCCACCTGTGCGATGCGACTCGCCGCAATATCGTGCGGGTAAACCCCACAGACACCCTTGCCTTCGTGGTGTACTTGCAACATGATCCGCATCGCCTCTTCTTGGCCCTTGCCGAAGAACTTTTGCAGGACCTGCACCACGAACTCCATGGGGGTGTAATCATCATTGAGCAAAAGCACTTTGTACATAGGAGGCGGAGCCGTTTTAGCGACTTGTTTTTCCACAACGAGATCGGGCGGTAAGGACGTGCGGGTGACCATAGGGGATAACGATTCTATTGAGGGGAATTTAGGTTTTTTTGTAACAAACTTAGCAATAAAGCCACAAATGTAGAGGCATCCTAGGCAAACCGATACTTGACGAATCCATCAAACCTGCCCAATATCGCACCACACTCAAGAAATTTTGGGTAATTGGAGATCAAACGCAAGGGCTTACAGCATCATCATAATCTCGAGCGCGTGATTTGATTTGTACAAACTTAAGAAGAGGCAGTCGGCATGTCAGATTCGACGAGTACTGGCCCTAAGGTCACCGGAACAGTTAAGTGGTTTAACGACGCAAAAGGTTTCGGGTTCGTCACACCAGACGATGGTGGTGAGGACTTGTTTGCACACTTTTCGGCAATTCAGATGAATGGTTTCAAAACACTGAAAGAAGGCCAAAAAGTAGCATTCGAAGTCACTCAAGGCCCCAAAGGCAAGCAAGCGACTAATATTACTGCCGCTTGATTGGCTAGGGGTGAATAACCCCTCGGATACTGTTGATGTGTAAATGGCTCTGCCTTCTTGGACAGCGCAGCCTTCGGGTCGCGCTGTTTTCGTTGCTTGTCGCACTGACCACGATCGGCGCGCTTCCTTTGGCAAGCGCACAGACGGTTATACCGTTGCCGGTAAAACAGCTTAGTGCTGGGATGCATGCCATCCGTGCCGAGGTTGCATCCAACTACGAGACCCGCGCCAGGGGCTTGATGTACCGCAAGGAGCTCGCCCCCAATGCAGGCATGCTCTTTGTGTTCCCCCAACCAGCAGTTCAGTGTTTCTGGATGCGTAACACCCTGATTCCTCTGTCGATTGCCTTCATCGCCGATGACGGGATGATCATCGACATCGTCGACATGACTCCTATGACAGAAAACTCACATTGCTCGAGCTCCCCAGTGCGGCTCGCACTCGAGATGGAGCAAGGCTGGTTCGATAAACGTGGCGTCACGATAGGTAAAAAAATAGGTGGCTTGCAATAAGCCACCTGCCGATCGCACGTCGTTGAGTCTTACACGCGCTCGACAATCAACGCGATGCCTTGACCCACCCCGATACACATTGTGCACAGTCCGTAGCGCCCACCAGTCTGTTCAAGCTGATGCACAGCGGTCATCACCAGACGCGCACCGCTCGCACCAAGTGGATGCCCCAAGGCAATCGCACCGCCATTTGGATTAACCCGTGGATCGTTATCTGCGATTCCAAGCAGGCGCAATACGGCTAACCCTTGCGCAGCGAAGGCTTCATTTAATTCGATCACATCCATTTGCGCCATCTTCAGGCCAGTCATGGCAAGCACTTTCTCAGAGGCAGGAGCTGGGCCGATGCCCATAATGCGCGGTTCAACGCCAGCCGTGGCCATCGCGACCACGCGCGCCCGAGGTTTGAGTCCATGCTGCTTAGCCGCTTGTTCACTGGCGATCAACATCGCCACCGCACCATCATTGACCCCCGACGCATTACCCGCAGTGACTGAGCCGTCCTCTCTCACGACGCCTTTCAATTTCGTAAGTGCCTCGATACTGGTTTGACGCGGGTGCTCATCTTTCGCCACCAAAATTGGATCGCCCTTCTTCTGGGCAATCGACACTTTTACAATTTCACTGTCAAAGAATCCGGTTTGTTGTGCAGCAGCCGTTTTCTCTTGGCTCGCCATCGCAAACAAGTCCTGATCCTCTCGAGAGACCTTAAACTGAACCGCAACATTCTCTGCAGTCTCTGGCATGGAATCTACGCCGTACTTCGCCTTCATCAACTTATTGACGAAACGCCAACCAATCGTCGTGTCAAAAATAGAAGCGCTGCGCGAAAAGGCCGAATCCGCCTTCCCCATGACAAAAGGTGCACGTGTCATGCTTTCAACACCCCCGGCCAACATTAAGGACGCGTCCCCCGCACGAATGGCGCGCGCGGCGGTGCCAACAGCGTCCATCCCTGAGCCGCACAGTCGATTGATCGTGCCACCGGGCACCACATCTGGCAGGCCAGCGAGCAGAGTCGCCATGCGCGCGACGTTGCGGTTATCTTCGCCTGCCTGGTTAGCGCAACCCATCAGTGCATCATCAAGCTTTGACCAGTCGACCTTGGTGTTGCGTGCCGCAAGCTCCCGAATCGCAATCGAGAGCAGATCATCGGGTCGAACCGACGCAAGCGCGCCACCATAACGACCAAACGGTGTACGAATCGCATCACAAATAAAAGCATCGATTGTCATGACATGTTCCCCAGTATTGTAAGAATTTTCAATTGAGGAATCTTAGCGCATCAAGCAAAAAAAATGCCGGCACAAGGCCGGCATCGATCGGACAGAAAGTGCTTAGCCGAAATTCTTAGCTGCAAACGACCAGTTTACGAGGCTCCAGAAGCTCTCGAGATACTTAGGACGTGCATTACGAAAATCGATGTAGTAGGCATGCTCCCATACGTCACAGGTCAGCAAAGGCACATCAGTCGTTGTCAAGGGTGTCGCGGCGTTGCTGGTGTTGACGATATCAACCGAACCATCAGGCTTTTTAACGAGCCAGGTCCAGCCAGAGCCAAAATTACCAGCCGCTGACTTATTGAAGGCTTCCTTGAAGGCCGCAACGCTGCCCCACTTGGCTTTAATCGCATCAGCAAGCTTACCGGTTGGTTCGCCACCCGCGTTAGGTGCCATGCTGTTCCAGTAGAACGTGTGGTTCCAGATTTGCGCTGCGTTATTGAATACGCCACCCGAAGATTTCTTGACGATTTCTTCAAGGGAAGCGGACTCAAACTCAGTACCTGGGATTAAGTTGTTCAGGTTGGTCACGTAAGTCTGGTGATGTTTGCCGTAGTGGAACTCGAGCGTTTCTTTCGAAATGATCGGAGCCAAGGCATCCATGGCATAGGGCAAAGCTGGAAGTGTGTGGGCCATTGCTGCAAATCCTCTTGAATGTAGATAAAACGAACAGGCTAATCATATTGTATCGGACACCGAATGATGCGGCACGCATCCCATAATCGGTTAAGGGTTAAGGCCGGAGGGTTAAGTTGGACGTCTATCCACCATCAGGCGGTCGAATATCTTGCACGTCAACGGTGATGCCGCCCTCTGAGAGCGTCACATCAAGCTGTGCACCGAGCTTTAAGCTTGCGGCCTGCCGCACAATCTCGCCCTGTCCATTTCGCACAATGGCGTAACCACGCGCCAGAGTATGCGACGGGCTCAGCGCGCGCAGCTGGGCCTGCACCGCCCCCAGTCTTGCCGTGTTACCTGCACCCACCCGCTGCTGCGCGGCAACCATGGCGCGCGCGGCGCGGGCAAGCCTGGCGCGGGGCAAAAATAAGTCCGGTAACTGTCCTTGTAGGCGATCATGGGCACGAGCAGCCAAGGCCGCTCTGCGCTGCGCGGTCTGTTGCCAAACCGCTTGCAAACGAAATTTTAGTCCGCTCAAACGCTCAGCCTGATGCATTAAGCGATCACCTGGCGACACCACGGCCGCAGCAGCGCGGTCTAGGCGTTGGGCCAACCGCTCAAGTTTGCGTTGCACCTCGCGGTTGAGTTGGTCAGCCAGGCTCTCGACTTCTGACAACAGTGCCGCACGCGTCATGCAAACGAGCTCTGCAGCCGCCGTGGGGGTTGGCGCGCGAACATCTGACACGAAATCTGCAATCGTGAAATCTGTTTCGTGGCCAACGCCAGACACCACCGGCAAAACGCTTGAGGCAATATCACGCGCCAGCCCTTCATCGTTAAAGCTCCAAAGGTCTTCAATACTGCCCCCCCCTCGCACTAAGAGGATCACATCGACCTCCTGGCGCTCGTTCGCCTGGGCCAGGGCCTGACGCAACTGCAATGCCGCCTCAGCGCCTTGCACAGCCGTCGGGTAGATCACCACAGACAGGTGGGGCGCACGGCGAGCCAACGTGGTGAGCACGTCACGCAAGGCGGCAGCCGCCAATGAGGTCACAATCCCGACCGCGCGTGGATACGAAGGAAGCTCACGCTTTTGCTCGGGGTCAAACAAGCCCTCGGTCTCAAGTTTGGCTTTCAGCGCAATAAAGGCCTCAAATAGCGAGCCCAATCCGGCTCGCCGCATCTGATCAACCTGCACTTGGTATTCACCACGCGCCTCATACAGCGTGACTCGCCCTCGGATCTCAACGGAATCGCCCGATTTAGGCGAAAAACCCACAGCAGAGGCACGCCCCCTGAACATCACTGCCCGGACAGAAGCCGCATCATCCTTGAGGGTGAAATACCAATGCCCCGACGCTGCTGGCGTAAAGTTGGAAATCTCACCGCGTACCCAGCTCACATCAAAGCTTTGCTCAAGCAAGCGCGAAACAGCGCGATTTAACTCGCTAACTGACAAAATATCCCGCGTCTGGCCTACGTTTTCTGTCTGAAATTCTTTATTCATGAGGCTCTTGAAGGCATATATGTCCACAAACGCAATAAAATCGAATTAAGTCATTGTGACATAATAAAAACTAGCCACACGTATTAAACTCAATTACAATTTCTTCATAACCAATTGAATTAATTGACTTAATTATCAACGCGTCGAAAACTGCTCATTTTTTGATCAATTGAGGGATATCCAACGTTTTCCGTCATTTACAAAGATACGCACATAATTATCCACAAGTTCTGTGGATAGATTTATCACCCCTCCCAAGAGGTATGTTTTGCACTCAATCGTTATTCAGGCTGGCTGGCCAATTTGGCTGCTAATTCTAGTTTCAATCGCGGGCTTGGCGATTGTGATCGAACGCTCTCTGAGCCTCCAACCTCGCCGCATCGCTCCCCCTGACCTGACCAATCAAGTATTGCAAATGCTACGCGCGCGCGCTGACCAACCTGAGGCCATCGAAAAACTCCGTCAATCCTCTGCGCAAGGCCAAGTGCTCGCTGAAATCCTTAGCCACCGTGATCTCCCAACCAACGAGCTGCGCCTCGTCGCGGAGGACGCCGGACGTGATGTGGCCTTTCAGCTCGAGCGCTATCTTCCCGCTTTGGCGACGGTCGCCACGATTGCTCCGCTGCTTGGTCTTTTCGGTACCGTCATCGGAATGATCGAAATCTTCGCTGCTTACCGGCCAGATGGCTCGGACCCGACCGAACTCGCTCGGGGTATTTCGATTGCGCTCTACAACACCGGTTTTGGCATCTTGATCGCGATCCCCGCAGTGATCGCGCACCGGCATTTCAAGTCCCGCGTCCAAGCCCTGCTCGTTCAAATGGAGCAGTCCGCGCGCAAGGTTGTAACAAGCCTGCGCGAAAGCCAAACGCGATCATGAACTTTCGCACCGCAAATCTGAACGATGACAGCCCAGACATCAACCTCATTCCGCTGATTGATGTGTTGTTAGTGATGTTGATTTTTTTGGCGGCCACAACCACCTTCACTCGCCAGCAAGCGATGAAAATTAATTTGCCACAGGCGAACGCAGAGGTCACTGACGCACTGCCTATTGAGCTCGCCATCTCACAAGATGGCCGCTTTGCCGTCGCAGGCAAAATCGTCGTCAGCAGCGAATTAGCAGCGGCCCTCAAACTCGCTGCACAGCAACTGGATGCCCCGATCGTGCTGATCCGGGCCGATAGCCTGGCCCCCCATCAGTTCGTTGTATTTGCAATGCAAGCCGCGCGCGAGGGCGGTATCGGACGCGTGCACTTTGCGACGCAGGCTCGTTAGTGAAAGCACTCAACCTCGGCTCGGCCCTGGTGGGATGGCTGCATCAGCAGTGGCTGCGCCGGGGACTCTGGGCTTGGATCATGGCGCCGTTTTCATTGTTAGCCTACATCGTATTAGCGATTCGCCACGTCAGTTTACGCAGCATCGCGGCAAACTCGCCTCGCGCGCCCATCCCAGTCATCATGGTCGGTAACCTCTACATTGGAGGCACGGGAAAAACACCGATCGTCATCGCTCTCCTTGAGCAACTTCGCGCCAAAGGCTGGCACCCTGGCGTGATCAGTCGTGGCTATGGCGTCCAAGCGGGCGCAGACGCATTGACCGGTTGCGGCACCATCGATGCCGCACGGTTTGGTGACGAACCCGCGCTCATCGCGCGAGAATCAGGAGTGCCCGTCGCTGTGCATCCAAACCGACGACTTGCGTGGCAGGCGCTGTTGAAACACTACCCCCAAACAGATGTCATCGTCTCTGATGATGGCTTGCAACATGCCACCCTTATGCGTGACATCGAACTCGTCGTTCAAGACACGCGCGGGGTGGGTAACGGATGGCTGTTGCCCGCCGGGCCTCTTCGGGATCCTCCGTCAAGGCTGCGCACCGTCGATGCGCTCATCACTCGCCTGACTCGCACCGAGCGTGCCCCGCCAAGCAAAGGGTTGGCGCCCAAAGAACTTGAAGCGAGCATGAGTATTTCTGGCTTTAAACAGCTCACGAGCGAGCAGCGCCTGAGTCCAAGCGAATTCCTAGCGTTCTGTGAAAACAAATCACTCTTCGCCTACGCAGGGATTGGTGCGCCAGAGCGCTTTTTTGTCGATCTACGCACGCTCGGTTTGCAACTTCAACGCACCACGCCTCTGCCGGATCACCACACATTTACCCCGACGACGCTTTGCGCACCGCAAGCCGATATCGTGATCATCACTTCGAAAGACGCCGTGAAGTGCGAAGCCCTATCGGATAGCAAAATCTGGGTCGCACAGGTGCACAGTACCTTTTCCGACCCATATTTCGCTGATTGGCTTGACGCGCGCCTCAACAAAATACAGACGGCACTTCACTGAGTGTTTACAATAGCGCTATGCAAACTCGACTACTTGATCTTTTAGTCTGCCCCCTTTGCAAGGGGCGTCTATACCCAAATCCGGACCATACCGAATTGGTCTGCAGGGTAGATCGCCTAGCCTTTCCGGTTCGCGATGGTGTCCCTGTGATGCTAGAAGCTCAGGCGCGTGCACTCTCGGCGCAAGAACCCGAATTCCCCGTCTGAACCGGCAGACCCATTTTCATGCACGCCTTTACGGTCATCATTCCCGCTCGACACGCCTCGAGTAGACTACCCGGAAAAATGCTTGCCGACATCGCTGGCAAGCCGATGGTGATTCGGGTTGCCGAGCAAGCCGCTCAATCCCAGGCAGCGCGCGTCGTAATCGCGACAGACCACCCCTCGATTGCACAGGCTTGCCAAGCGCACGGTGTGCAATACCTCATGACACAAGAAGGACATCCTTCTGGCACCGATCGGCTCGCAGAAGCCGCGACGGCGCTGTCGCTGCCCGACGATGCCATTGTCGTCAACGTGCAAGGCGACGAGCCATTAATCGACCCCGCACTCATTGATCAAGTGGCAGCACTCTTGGCGTCTGACAGCAAAGCCGCCATTGCCACCTGCGCCGCGCCGATCGTTGATGCCGAAGCCCTGTTTAATCCCAATATCGTGAAGGTCGTGTGCGACCGCCAAGGCCGTGCGTTGTATTTTTCCCGTGCACCCATTCCATGGCACCGAGATGCACTCGCGACCGGTGAGCGCATTCTGGCACCCAAGCTTCCCGCCAAGCACCACATCGGGCTGTATGCCTTGCGCGTCAGTTTTCTGAAACTATTCCCCACGCTCGCACCAGGCACGCTTGAGCAGATCGAGTCGCTCGAGCAGCTACGCGCCATGGAACACGGCTATCCCATCGCCGTTTTGCCCCTTCTGAGTCACCCGGGCGCGGGGGTCGATACCCCTCCCGACCTCGAGCGTGTGCGACGAATCGTGGCACAACGAATTAACCCCTCAGGGTAAGCGCTTAGCGTAGCCCTCTGCACCCCCTGCTGCAATGCGGCATAATATCAACCGTCTTCTCTACTTAATGCTTCAGGAGTTCACATGCGTCTCATCCTGCTTGGACCCCCAGGCGCCGGCAAAGGCACGCAAGCGGCGTTCATCACTGAACACTACGGTATTCCACAAATCTCGACAGGCGATATGTTGCGCGCGGCTGTCAAAGCCGGCACACCCTTGGGCGTAGCCGCGAAAAAAATCATGGATGCCGGAGGATTGGTATCCGATGACATCATCATCGGTTTAGTGAAAGACAGATTGCAGCAAGCAGACTGTCAAACCGGTTATCTGTTCGATGGATTCCCACGCACTATTCCGCAGGCCGATGCACTGAAGCACGCAAAGGTGGGGTTGGATTTCGTGGTTGAGATCGCCGTGCCCGAAGAAGACATCATCGAGCGCATGAGTGGGAGACGCGTGCACCCCGCGAGCGGGCGCAGCTACCACGTGCGTTTCAATCCTCCAAAAGTTGCAGAGCACGATGACCTAACGGGCGAGCCGCTCGTGCAACGCGATGATGACAAAGAGCAAACCGTTCGTCATCGCCTTCAGGTTTATCGGGATCAGACACGTCCGCTCGTCGACTACTACTCTGCTTGGGCGTCGACCGATACGAACGCGCCGCGCTATCGCAAAGTTCAAGGCGTCGGCTCTGTCGAAGACATCAAACACAAAATTTTCAACGCGCTTGTTTAACGCCTATCCCTACCCCCTATTCCCTATTACAAAGCATCACCAAAATTTATGGAAATCAAAAACAAAGTCTTCATCGTCACAGGTGGTGCCTCGGGCCTAGGCGCGGGCACAGCCAAGATGCTGAGCCAACACGGCGCTCGTGTTGTACTGGCAGACGTGCAAGACGAAGCCGGCCAAGCCCTCGCGACCGAACTTGGACAACACTACATTCACTGCGATGTCACACAAGAGAAAGACGCGCAGGCAGCGGTTTCTGCAGCCTTAGGTCTTGGCAAACTATTCGGGCTCGTGAACTGTGCCGGCATTGCGCCAGCCGCCAAAACGGTCGGAAAAAATGGGGCGCATCCGCTCGATATGTTTCAAAAAGTCATCAGCATCAACCTGATCGGCAGTTTCAACATGAT
>CAJBTJ010000251.1 GCA_903958565.1 uncultured beta proteobacterium | reverse complement strand
CAACAAGATTTTCAGTCTCTACTTGATTTCTTCCAGCGACTGGCGCGCCAATCACAAATTTTCGCTGCCCTGTAATGCGCGACAGTGTCGCTGAGTACATTGCCAACACAACTGCAAATAACGTGGTGGCATGTTGACGCGCCAACACATCCAAACCCTTAACGACTGTTGGAGGGATGAACAATTTGACTTCGCCTGAGGTCCGCGAACGATTCGGATCACGGGGACAATCAAGCGGTAGGTTTAGGGTCTCTGAAAATGAAGCAAGTCGTTGTTTGGCGCGTTCTAATTTTTCATCAATTTTTTTTGCAAGCGAGTCCTCTTGCCAAGCAGCCCAGTCACTATAGAACACTGGCAAATCTAGCCAGGCAGGTATCTGATTTTTTAAGCGCGCATCATACGCCTGCGTCAACTCGCGAAACAAGATTGCCATCGAAGCGCCATCGCAAGCATGGTGATGGACTGTCAGACAACAAACTCCCTCTCCATCTGCAATCTTGATATACAGCGCGCGTAGAGGGATGTCACGAGCAAGATCAAAAGGCCGAGCAACCTCGGTCAGTAAAATCTCGTTCGCCTCTCGGTTACGCGCCTCTATTCGTTCGATATGATCAAGTTCAATTTGACGAATGATCACGACATCAGCAGGCACATCCACAACGTAGCCGACTGGCTCACCCTCAGCGTCTGCAGCGATCACCGTTCGCAGAGGCTCGTGTCTTTCCAGTACATCAAGCAGTGCAAGATTCAGAGCGACAAGATTGACGTGTCCTTTAAGCCGTAGGGCCAACGGGATGTTGTAAGTGGCCGACGGGCCATCGAGCGCATCAAGCGTCCACAGGCCGCGCTGTCCGAATGACAATACGACTTCGTTGTCTTCGTGATAATTAGGCTCAACCGATCGTACCGACAATATCGATTCGATGGCTGTACTGTTACGCATATCCTTAAGGCGTTTCATAAATTAGTTATCTGCCTTAGTTCGCTTTCGGCGACCTGCGCCCGCAATAATTGATGGGGCGGGACTCGCCTTAACTTCTGCAAGGTGCGGTGCAAGAGCTTCGGGCGTTGAATGCATAAATAAGTCACGCAAAGCCAGCTCTAGGCCATGCGTCTGTCTTAATTGGGCGATGAGTCGTATTGCCAATAACGAATGTCCGCCGATTGCAAAGAAGTTGTCGTCGAGCCCGACCTGGGTGTTATTGGTCACTTCAGCGAACAGCTGACACAGAATCTTCTCGGTCTCGGTGCGTGGGGTCCGATGCTCGGCTAGGTTACTCGCCAAGCCCGGCTCGGGCAGACGACGCCGATCGAGCTTACCGTTAGGCGTGAGCGGCAAACTCTCCATCGTCACATACGACTGCGGCGCCATGAATTCGGGTAAGGTCTCTAGTAACTTTGCGCGCAGCACCGACTGCTCGGGCACCGCGTGCCCCGCACGCGCCACCACATACGCCACCAAGCGCTGCTCACCACCCACCGCACGCGCAATGACTGCTACCTGTCCTAACTGGGCTTCAAAACCGTGCAGCAGCGCCGCCTCGATCTCACCGGTCTCGATCCGATAGCCCCGAATCTTGACCTGATCATCGGCGCGACCCAAGAACGCGATTTCGCCATTGGCCGCACGGAACGCTAAGTCCCCTGTGCGGTACATCCGCGCACCGGGCGCACCAAACGGACACGCCATAAAGCGCTCGGCGCTTAACCCGGCGCGACCTAAGTAACCACGCGCCAGACCCGCACCCCCGATGTACAGCTCACCCACCACACCCTGCAGCACGGGCTCTAAGGCCGTATCCAGGATGTAGGAGGCCAGATCAGGGATCGGCTCGCCCACGTAGCTCGTGTCACCCTCGGCATCGGCCAAGCTCAGCATACGGTAGGTGACGTGCACCGTCGTCTCAGTGATCCCGTACATATTGATCAATTCAGGCGTGCCCACCGGATGCAAGGCCCACCACGGCTTGAGCTTGGTGGGATTTAACGCCTCGCCACCGAAGATCACCGCGCGCAGTGACAGCGGATCAGACGGATCGTGCTGCTGCGCGTCCTCGGCAATCAGCACCTCAAACGCCGAAGGGGTTTGGTTCAGTACCGTCACCCGCTCGCTCTTGAGTAATCGCACAAAGTCGGGGGTCGAACGGCGTACCTCATCAGGCACGATGACCAACTTGCCGCCGTACCCAAGCGCGCCCCAAATCTCCCACACCGAGAAGTCAAAGGCAATCGAGTGAAACAGCGACCACACATCGCGGTGATCGAAGTTAAACCAGTGCTGCGTCTGCGTGAGTAACCGGATCACGTTCTGATGCGGAATTCCTGCCCCTTTAGGACGACCTGTCGAGCCGGACGTATAAATCAAATACGCGAGGTGCTCGCTATGCAACACCGCTAAGCGCTCGGACTGCCGAATCGGGGCGTCGGACTTAGCTGCCAACTCGGCTGCCATCTGGGGCGCATCCAAGTGCAACGCGGGGGGCATCGCAAGCGGCGTGCTCACCAGCATCGCCTCGGGGTTCTGTGCACGCGCCTGCTCGATGGACTGCACCAGGCTCGCGTAGCGTGCATCGGTTGTGATCAGCACGCGGGCTTGACTGTCTGCGAGCATGAACTCCAGGCGCGCGGCCGGGTAGTCGGGGTCTAGCGGCAAATACGCACCGCCGGCCTTCACAATGGCCAGTAGCGCCACAATCATCTCAGGCGAGCGATCCAACATAATCGCCACCAACTGATCCGGGCCCACGCCCTTGTCGATCAGCACACGGGCCATCTGGTTGGCACGCGCATCGAGCTCGGCGTAGCTCAGGCGTTGCGACTCGACCACCACTGCCACCGCATCGGGGTGGCGCAGCACCTGCTCGCCAAACAAGTCAGGCAAGGTCTGCGTGGGCTGGGCCACGTCCACCATCGCACCGGCCGCCTGAGCCAGGAGCGCTCGGCGCTCCTGAGCCTGCAGCAGCGGCACCGCCTTCAGCGAGGTCTGCGCATGGCTCGGCAGACCGCGCAACAACTCCCCTAACCGCTCAATGAGCTGCTCGCCCTGCGCCTGATCGATCCGGCTGCGGTCAAAACTCAACCGCATCGTTAATCGCTCACTTGGAATCACAGACAGGCTGACTGGGTAATGCGCACCGTCTTCGCCTCCAACGCTCTGTATCTGCAAATCACCAAACTTACGCTCGCCCTGAGGCGCGGGGTAGTTCGCGTAGACAAATAACGCTTCAAACAACGGCGTACCCGCAAACGGGGTCAACGCCTGCGCAGCCGTCAAACCAAAGTGCGCATGCGTCTCTTGCACTGCCTGCTCGGCCTGCAGTGCCTGCAACCATTGCACCAGCGACTGCCCTGCGGAGAGGTCCAGATACAGTGGCATCGTATCGATAAACAATCCAACGCCGCGCTCGACCTCGGGCAATGCGCTTGAGCGCCCGCTGCGCACGCTTCCAATCACAATCTCATCTAACCGACTCAGTCGCCCGAGCATCAGCGCATACACGCCCAGCAACACCGTCGCCTGCGTCAGGCCGTGCGCACGGCAAAAGCCCTCAAGCCCAGCCACACTCTCTTTATCCAGACTTAACCACGCTTCGCCAAATCCCTCACCAGGCGCCTGCGCAGTAGGTAGACTCAAACGGCTCACTGAACTCAGCGCGCTTAAATGATCGCGCCAATAGTTGCGCGCAGCGTCCTGATCTTGTTTTGCTAGCCAGACAAGATGTGCACGCCAATCAAACGCCCGAGGCAAAACACTCGGCGCGACGTCACACGCAGTCTTATAGAGGCTCGCAAGCTCCTCCAAAACGAGAGGAGCAGACCAACCGTCCAGCAATATGTGATGATTGGATATCATTAGTATGTGCTGTTGAGGCGACACGTTCAACCAAGTGAGCCGGGCGAGTGGGCCCTGCTCGAGATCAAAACGTTTCAAACGGTCTTGTGCTTGCAGCGCCGCAACCATGACGTCCCGATCGCCATTCGGCACCGAGGCGTGAATCATCTCGTAAGCGCTGGCGTCTCGCACAACGCCTAGTCCCATACCAATTTGGCTCGGTGCGACGACCAACCGCAGCGACATGTGTCGATTGACCAATGCGGACCACGTAAGTTGTAAGGCAGTCGTGTTGAGGTCACCCGCCAGATGCAATAACACTTGCACGTGATAGGGATCATGCTGATCAGCAGAAAGCGTGCTTGTTTGAAAAGCCAAGCCCTGCTGCAGTGAGGTCAGCGCCACAATATTTTCTAAATCGGGATAGAGCGCGACTAGGTCGTTTATGACTGTCTGCGTCACATGCACTGACGGAAAATCTGCAGGCGAAGACGTCACGGGCAATGGCTGGTTCAAGCAGTGCTCAGCCAATTCAACCAAGCTTTGCTCAAAGGCTTGAACAAACGCCTCGATACTCTGTGCATCGTGCGCCAGATCACAATATTCCACCTGAAACTGGAACATCCCGTTTGCATCAAGCATCGAGTTAATCTCGAGCAAGTGCTGGCGACTGCGCGTGACATCGTCCTGGCCCACAGCAAGGCCATCGGCTGCCATCCGCCACGTCGCGCGATCCACTTGTATCCCACGCTCAAAGCGTCCGTGATAGTTAAACACCACCTGGGGAT
>CAJBTJ010000250.1 GCA_903958565.1 uncultured beta proteobacterium | reverse complement strand
TCATCGAACTCAGTGGCCGCTTGCCGGCCTCCACGGCATTCGCGTCACCGCCAAGAAGCCCGAAAGAGTTGGGGACACCAGGCTTGGCGACGAAGTCATCCATTTCATTATTTAAAAGCACGCCGGTGCCGCGCGCCACAATACCCGAACCAAAGTTTAGGTTGAGTGTATAGGTACAGCTCACGACATTGCCTGCACGATCAATGACAGAGAAGTGTGTCGTCTGGTCACTTTCAAATGGCAGAGGCTGCCCAGGACGTACGGACTTGCTTGGGGTGGCGCGCTCGACATTGATACGCGCAGCCAGTTCATCGGCATAGCGTTTAGCGCTTAGGCCACGTTGTGGCACCTTGACGAAATCCGGGTCTCCCAGGAACTCCGAGCGATCCGCATACGCCAGTCTCGCACTTTCTGCGAGTAAGTGAATGGTGCGCGCACTGTTCGCACCGAACTCGGCGAGTGGATAACGCTCGAGTAGGTTCAGCATTTGAATCAAGTGCACACCGCCCGAACTCGGCGCGGGCATCGAAAGTATTTGATGGCCTCGGTATGTGCCTTGAATCGGTTGCCGCACGGCGACACGGTACTGACTTAAGTCTTGTAACGTCATGGGTGAGGGCGCACCCGCACTGGCGAGTTCTGCCACGATTTGCTGCGCAATGGGACCAGTGTAAAAACCGTTTGCCCCTGCTTGTGCAATGAGTCGTAAGGTGTTTGCGAGGTCTTTTTGAATCAGGCGATCCCCGCGCCCATAGGTTTCAAGGACGTCGTGCGGGCAGTGTTGCAGGACGCATTCAGGCGCACCCGCCTTGCGCTTAAAGAATATCTCGCGCGTGCCCTCCCAGCGAATCAGGTGGGCGCGGTGAGATCTGAATTGCTCTTCAAGCACTGCACTAACGGTAAAGCCGTTTTCGGCCAACCCGATGGCGGGTGCGACGAGCTGTGACAACGGCAGACTGCCGTAGTCACGGGCAGCTTGAACGAGGCCCGCCACAGAGCCGGGCACTCCCACCGCATAGGGTGTGCGTGTTGATTTTCCTGGGATGACTTGCCCGTTGGCGTCCAGAAACAGGCTTGGGTGGGCGCTTGCGGGCGCTACTTCGCGAAAATCTAAGGCAACCGTTCTGCCTTTTGCTGCATCGCGCACAAGCATAAACCCGCCGCCTCCAAGATTGCCGGCGTTCGGTAAAACGACCGCCAGGGCAAATCCCATCGCGACCGCAGCATCCGTTGCATTACCACCCTGTTGCAGTATCCGCGCGCCGACTTCGCTTGCGAGCCGCTGCTCGCTCGCCACCATCCCGCCGGTCGAAACGGTGGGATGAAATATCTCAAAGGATCCGTCGTAGCGCAGCACCGCCGCATTGTCAGTCGATGGAGTGGTGGCAGGCAGTGTGACGGCGGTGGCGGTGCCCGGCGTCGTGATGACGGCAGGTGCGCTCTGCGCCCAAAGAGGCCTGTGACACGAGATCGCAAGGTTCAGGCAGAGGCCGCTGAGCAGGACATTGCGCGCTGCGCTGCGTATACTGTGACGCTGTAAACCTAGGGATTGGCTGTTTTGAATCATGGTCGACCCACTACCTTAAATTTTGTGAGAGCACATCGTGTCAACTACCCATACAAACCAAGCTAGCTCTGCACCACCACGGCCCTCAGGTCGCGCTGCAAATCAGCTACGCAGCGTTTCCATACAGCGCGGTTTTACCTGCTACGCCGAGGGGTCGGTGTTGATTGCGATGGGGAATACCCAAGTGTTGTGTACCGCAAGCGTACTCGAAAAAGTGCCTCCCTTTTTAAAAGGAAAGGGTCAGGGCTGGGTCACGGCTGAGTACGGAATGTTGCCGCGCTCGACCCATACACGTTCCGATCGCGAGGCGGCCAAGGGCAAGCAATCTGGCCGCACCCAGGAAATTCAGCGCTTGATTGGGCGAAGTTTGCGGGCCGTGATGGATATGACGGCCCTCGGCGAGCGCACGATTCAAATCGATTGCGATGTGTTGCAAGCAGATGGCGGCACGCGATGTGCCAGTATTACTGGGGCGTGGATCGCCGTGGCTGATGCGGTGGACGGGCTCATCAAACAGGGATTGCTCAGCAAGAACCCCTTGATCGATTCCGTTGCTGCCGTGTCGGTGGGTATGGTGGGTGGGCAGGCCGTGCTCGACCTCGATTATCCCGAGGATTCTGGCTGTGATGCGGATATGAATATTGTGATGACCGGATCGGGTCGTTATGTTGAGGTACAAGGCACGGCCGAGGGACATACGTTTGATCGCGCTGAGCTCAACCAGCTGTTGGCGCTGGCTGAAGAGGGCATCGCAGACTTAGCGCAGAAGCAACAATCCGCCCGAAAAGGCTGATTGTTGTCAGGCAAGGCTCGCGCGAACGTGCGGGCCGCTAAATCGTTCTGCCACCGTCGACGGGCAACTCTAAGCCAGTCAAGAAGGAAGCCTCTTCTGAGGCCAAGAACACCGCTGCATTAGCGATGTCGCGTGGCACACTCAGTCTGCCCATGGGAATAGTCGCAATGAATTTTGCTCGGTTCTCCGGTGTGTCGGGGATGCCCATAAAGTCGCCCAACATTCCGGTGTCCCCCATGACGGGGCAAATCACGTTGACACGAATATTGTCGCCCGCGAGCTCAACGGCCAGTGACTTGGATAAAAGATTCGCCGCGCCTTTTGACGCGTTGTACCAAGTCAGACCTGGGCGTGGTCGCATCCCGGCGGTCGAGCCAACATTGATGATACAGCCAGACTTTTTGGCACGCATCATCGGCACGACCGCATTGATCATGTGATAAATCGCTTTGACGTTTACATCGAAACACCTGTCGTAAGCCGTTTCATCCACGTCGAGAAAAGGCTGGTTCTTGTGGGTGTAGCCTGCATTGTTCACGACGATATCGACCGAGCCAAACTTCTGCAGCGCAGTGTTCACAGCGAGATCAATGTCGGCACGCTTGCTGACATCGCATTTCACCGCGATCGCTGACGCACCAATTTCTGCTGCAACCTTTTTCGCACCCGCTTCATTCAAATCTGCGATGACGACTTTCGCACCTTCGCGAACGTAAAAACGCGCGATCTCAGCACCAAAGCCGCTTGCGGCGCCTGTGACGATGGCCACTTTATTTTGTAAACGCATTTTTCTTGTCTCCGTGGATTCGACTTAATCGGACAACACGCGGCCGAGTATGGGTTGCTTGCTAATGGACCAAACGGTCTGGATCAATTTTTTTACTTGCGCTTCGGTAGCGTTCCCTTTGTAGGTCCCGAGTCGCAAGGCTTTGTCTTCGATTTCTGGACGCGACAAGGTGTTGCCGGGGTCACCCTTAGGCTCGTCTACGCGTCCTGCCAAGCTTCGGCCATCCTTGGTCGTGACAGTGACTTTGCCAATCCAACGTTGTGGATAAGCGGTGTCGACTTCTTCGTCTAACTCCATCGTCACCTTGTCGCGGAAGGTGGTCACTTGTCCGTCCTTGAGTGCTTGATCAAAGCCTGCGAGGTCCGCTGAGTTACGCAAGGCGATGAGCGCCAAGACCGTACCCATCGAAAACTTTGATTGATGAACCGTCTGCGGGTCGACCACAGGTCCCAGCACATCGATTGCGCCTTGATGCACATGGGTGACGACACGGGTGATGTCATCGGCTTTCAATCCATGCGTCTTCATTGCATGCTGCAGCGCGTCCGCAGCAGGATGCGTGTGACGGCATGATGCGTGGAACTTGAAGGAGGTCTCTGGCAACGCCCAGCGGGTGCCTAGGCGGTCTGTCAGCTTGGCAGGATCGGCGTCTGTCGACATGCCAGCAGCCATGCCCTGCACACCCTCCAGAATACGACGTGCTCCCGTGAAGCCTTCTTTGGCCAAATAAGCAGAACTCAGACCGGTGGACGCCGCGTGGGCGGTATGTAACTGCTTGGAGTCCGCGGCATCGCGCAAAAACTCCCAGAGGCCGGATGCTTGTGTACCTGCGGAGCCAATAGCGTTGAGCATTTGCTCGGGGTTGAGTTTGAGCAAGCGGCCAACGGTGACGGCAGCCGCGACAGTGCCAGCGGTGCCAGTGGTGTGAAAGATCTTGTAGTGGGAGCGACCCAGAAATTCACCCACCCGAATGCCGACTTCGTAGCCAACAACTGAAGCGGTGATGAATTCCTCGCCCGACGCACCAATCGCTTGTGCGACCGCAAGCGCTGGCGGAAATACGACCGCAGCAGGGTGGAACACGGAGCCATTATGTACATCATCCTGCTCGACGACGTGCGCAGCGGCCGCATTCACCATGGCAGCGAAAAAAGGATTCGTCATTCTGCGATTGACGAAGTCTTCTGATTTGCCCTCAGATGGCCCCATGAGCGCGGTGTATTTAGCCATCGCTTTAACTGCTCGCGCAGATGAGCCAGCCAGGATGGAAGCCATCGTATCTAGAAACAAATCTTCGCAGCGCATCCGTACCGACTCTGGAATGTCGGAGTATTTCAGTTCGGAGGCAAACTTTGCAAGCGTCGCGCTAGGGTGTAAGACAGCAGCTGGGGCGGGTGAGCGAACGGCAGTCATGAGGTGTCCTTTAGAACGAACGTGGAAGACCAAGTACGTGTTCAGCGACGTACGATAAGATCAGGTTTGTTGAAATCGGCGCGACTTGATACAAGCGTGTTTCGCGGAACTTACGCTCCACATCATATTCGCAGGCGAAGCCGAAGCCGCCGTGGAATTGCAAACAGGCGTTGGCAGCTTCCCAGGAGGCATCGGCGGCGAGCAACTTGGCCATATTGGCTTGCGTGCCGCACGCTTGTTTCGCGTCAAACAGTCGACACGCCTCATAGCGCATTAAGCTTGCAGCTTCAACGTTCACAAAAGCGCGTGCGATCGGAAACTGCACGCCTTGGTTCTGTCCGATCGGACGACCAAAAACAATCCGCTCTTTCACATACTTCGAGACGCGGTCAATGAACCAATAGCCATCGCCGATACACTCAGCCGCAATCAGCGCGCGCTCAGCATTCAACCCGTCAAGAATGTATTTAAATCCTTTGCCTTCCTCGCCGATGAGGTTCTCGGCGGGGATTTCAAGGTTTTCAAAAAACAGTTCGTTGGTCTCATGATTGACCATATTTAAAATGGGTCGGACCGCTAAGCCATTACCAATCGCCTGATGGAGGTCGACGATAAAAATCGACATGCCTTCCGATTTCTTTGTCACCTGATCAAGGGGTGTGGTGCGTGCCAGCAAAATCATGAGGTCAGAGTGTTGGACTCGCGAGATCCAAACCTTTTGGCCGTTGATCACATAGCGGTCGCCCTTTTTGACTGCAGTCGTCTTAATCTTGGTGGTGTCCGTGCCCGTGGTCGGCTCGGTGACTCCCATTGACTGCAAACGCAACTCACCGGCCGCGATTTTTGGCAGGTAAAGGTTTTTTTGTTCAGTCGACCCATGGCGCAGCAGGGTGCCCATGTTGTAGAGCTGACCATGGCACGCCCCGGAATTGCCCCCAGAGCGGTTAATCTCTTCCATAATGACGGAGGCTTCCGTGAGGCCGAGGCCTGAGCCACCGTATTCTTGGGGGATCAGTGCAGCCATCCAGCCGGCCTGAGTCAAGGCATTCACGAACTCTTCTGGGTAGCTACGCGCTTCGTCTATTTTGCGAAAGTACTCGTCGGGGAACTGTTTACAGAGATCTCTGATGGCGTCACGAATGTCTTGGTATTGGTCTGAATGAGTAGTTTGCATGATTGTCTTATGATGGCGGATATGGCGAAAACACTACTGTGCCCGAGTGCGGACCGCCTGACTATTGGTGTTTGGTTAACCCGGGCTTTCTGAATGCTTAAGCGACTGACTCAATCATGGCAAACCACTTCGATCTGACGGATTTGCAGCTAATCGTCAACATAGGGGACGCCAGTAGCCTGACCCGTGGTGCGGAAAAATCCCATTTGTCCCTTCCGGCCGCGAGTAATCGGGTAAAAAACCTTGAAGACCACTTTGGGACTAGGCTATTTAACCGTAACAGCCAGGGTGTGACCCTCACCCCCTCGGGTGAGGCGTTTTTACGTCACGCGCGATTGGTTTTGCGACAAATTGATCACTTACGTGGTGATATTCACGAGTACGCGCGTGGGATCAAAGGGCAGGTGAGGGTGTTAGCCAACACCACCGCCATGACGGAATTCATGCCTGCGGTGTTAAGCCGGTATCTGGCCTCGCATCCCGACGTGACGGTCGAGTTGCGAGAGCGCTTGAGCTACCTGGTTATCAAAGCGGTCTCTGAGGGATCCGCCGATATTGGCATTGTGGCGGGCCGGCCAGCGTCTTCAGAGCTGGAGTACTTGCCCTATCGTAAGGACAGGTTAGTGCTGGTGACTTCGGAGCATCATGCGTTCGGAGGTCGCGCAGAGGTTGAGTTCGCTGAGACCATGCGGTACGAGTATGTTGGCCTGTCTGAATGGAGTGCGATTCATGCTTTCTTGATTCAAGCAGCCGATAAGCTTGGACATCCCTTTCGTTTTCGGGTTGAGGTAGGCAGTTTTGAGGCGGTTTGCCGCATGATCGAAGCCGGTGTCGGTATCGGTGTCGTGCCAGAACTGGTTGCCAGGCGCTACGCGCAGCGCTTGAAGATAAAGATCGTTCGGTTGTCGGACGAGTGGGCCGACCGTAAATTACAAATTTGTGTACGGAAGTTGGATCAGTTACCAGGATTTGCACGTGACCTCGTCAATATGTTGATTGAAGATGTTCCGCTCGCAGACTTGCAGGAGCGCGAATGATGCTGAGTTCGATTGTGTTGGCCTCAGGTAACGCGGGCAAAATCAAAGAATTTGAGGCGTTATTTGCACCGCTCGGCGTCACCTTGATCTCCCAAAAAAGCCTAAACATTCCAGACGCCCCTGAACCACATGCCACTTTTATTGAGAACGCACTTGCCAAGGCGCGGCATGCGAGTGCGCTCTCTGGCTTACCTGCGCTAGCCGATGATTCAGGGCTATGTGTGCATGCGCTCGACGGGGAACCCGGCGTACATTCCGCGCGCTATGCGCAAGGTCTGGACGCGTCTCGCTCGGATGCCGCAAACAACGCGAAGCTGTTAAAGGTGCTGCAAGGTGTGTCGGATCGACGGGCTTGGTATGTGGCCGTCTTGGTGTTCGTCAAGCGTCCCGATGATCCTCAGCCAATCATCGCGCAGGCGAATTGGATCGGTGAGATTGTCGATCAGGCCCGCGGGGAAAATGGCTTTGGCTACGATCCCTATTTCTACTTAATAGATGAGACCTGTTGTGCGGCTGAACTGACACCCGAGAAGAAAAATCGTATCAGCCATCGCGGCATGGCGATGCGTGAGTTGGTGATACAGCTTCGGCATGCTGGGATGCTTGCTTGATGTCACGGGTGATTCCGATTCTGCCGGCCGGCTCTCTTGTTGGGACGAGGCCCGCGCCACGAACGTCAGCACCCGTGGGCTCATTGCTTACGACGCTGCCGCCCTTGTCTTTATACATACACGTGCCCTGGTGCGTGAAAAAGTGTCCCTACTGTGATTTCAATTCGCACCAATCGCCTAGTGTGGTGCCAGAAGATCAATATCTTGACGCATTACAGGCCGATCTTGAACAAGCATTGCCCAGCGTTTGGGGTCGCCAAGTACACACCGTCTTTATTGGCGGGGGTACGCCTAGTTTGCTGAGTGAGCGCGCCATGGATCGCTTGCTGTCCATGCTGCGCGCGCACCTCAATATTTGGCCTGATGCCGAGATCACACTCGAAGCCAACCCCGGGACCGCCGAAGCGCAAAAGCTGAAAGAGTACGGTCGCAGCGGTGTCAACAGGATCTCCTTAGGGATTCAATCCTTTGATCTAAAGCAATTGAAGGGGCTCGGACGCATCCATGACGCCGATCAAGCACGGGCCGCTATTGAGATGGCCCAGGCGGCTGTGCCGCGCGTCAATTTGGATCTGATGTTCGCCTTGCCACAACAGACGCTGCAAGAATGCCTGCGTGATGCACGAGAGGCGCTTTCGTTCGGTACGGAACACGTATCCATATACCAGTTGACGATTGAGCCCAACACTGTATTTGCCAAGTTTCCCCCATCGCTACCCGAGGATGATCTTGCGGTCGAGATGGAAGACGCGATTGAGGGCGCGTGCGGCGAGGCAGGGCTTGAACGTTACGAGGTATCTGCGTTCGCTCGAGCGGGTGCCCGTGCCCGACACAATGTTAATTACTGGCAGTTTGGTGATTATTTAGGGCTCGGGCCCGGTGCCCACGGTAAATTGTCGTTCCCAGACAAGATTGTCAGGCAGGCCAGGGTGCGCAGTCCCGAGACCTGGATGCAGACCGCTCTTGCGCGTGACGGTACGCACATTTCTGAGTCGCGAATCTTGGACACGCAAGAGCTCCCCTTTGAGTTCATGCTCAATGCTCTTCGGCTGCGTGAAGGGGTATCGTCAAACTTGTACGCTGAACGCTGCGGTCGGGCGCCTACCGAGTTTGCAGGTATGCTTGCGTTGGCAGTAAAAAAAGGCTTGCTCAATGGGGCGGCTGATCGTTATCAGGCGACACCTTTGGGCTGGAGATTTCTAAACGAACTCCAAGGTATTTTCTTGATATAGCACTGAAATAGTGCATTAAGAGCACTAAAATAGTACATTTGCACTATAAGTGTGCAAATAAAAGCCCCGCAACAGTGATTCCTGACCGCATTCGTGCTGGCACAAAACTTGCTTTGAATCTCTCAAGGTAAAATCACAATCTTGTTCCCACCAAATTATTAGTCAGTCATTCCTTCTAATTCTATATCCGGAGTCAATAATGACCACCTCTAAAGATGTTCTGAAGAAGATTGCCGAAGACGAAGTCAAATTTGTTGACTTCCGTTTTACGGACACCATGGGCAAAGAGCAGCACGTCTCTGTGCCTGTCAGCCAAATGGGCGAAGAGAAGTTCAAAGACGGCCACGCCTTCGACGGCTCGTCGATCGCTGGTTGGAAAGGCATTGAAGCCTCAGACATGTTGTTGATTCCTGATCCGGCCACGGCACACATGGACCCGTTCCGTGAAGAGTCGACCATGATCTTGACCTGCGACGTCGTCGAACCCACTGACATGAAAGGCTATGAGCGCGATCCACGCTCGTTGGCAAAACGCGCGGAAGCCTACCTGAAGTCCAGCGGCTTGGGCGACACGGCTTATTTTGGTCCTGAGCCCGAGTTCTTCGTTTTTGACGGCGTGACCTGGGGCGACGACATGTCCGGCTGCCACGTCAAGATCAAGTCCGAAGAGGGCTCATGGTCAACTGGGATGGAATTCGAAGGTGGCAACTTAGCCCACCGTCCTAAGGTGAAGGGCGGCTATTTTCCCGTTCCTCCGGTCGACTCAATGCAAGACATGCGTTCAGAGATGTGCTTGCTGCTCGAAGAAGCTGGCATTCCAGTTGAAGTGCACCATCACGAAGTTGCTGGCGCTGGTCAGCTCGAAATCGGTACTCGCTTTAGTACGCTCGTGACGCGCGCGGACTGGAACCAGATCATGAAGTACACCATTCACAACGTTGCACATGCGTACGGCAAGACCGCAACCTTCATGCCCAAGCCAATCGTGGGTGACAACGGCTCCGGCATGCACGTGCACCAGTCTATCTGGAAAGACGGTCAGAACTTGTTCGCAGGCAATGGTTATGCCGGTCTGTCTGAGTTTGCGCTGTACTACATCGGCGGCATCATCAAGCACGCACGTGCACTGAATGCGATCACCAACCCTGGTACGAATTCCTACAAGCGTTTGGTCCCACACTACGAAGCACCTGTGAAGCTTGCCTACTCGGCACGTAACCGCTCGGCTTCGATCCGTATTCCTTACGTTGCGAACCCCAAGGGTCGCCGTATCGAAGCGCGCTTCCCTGATCCACTGGCCAATCCATACTTGGCTTTCTCGGCCTTGATGATGGCGGGTCTGGATGGTGTGCAGAACAAGATTCACCCTGGCGATCCAGCGGACAAGAACCTGTACGACTTGCCACCTGAAGAGGATGCAAAGATCCCAACAGTGTGCAGCTCACTGGAGCAGGCGCTTGAAGAGCTGAACAAAGACCGCGAGTTCTTGACTCGTGGTGGTGTGTTCACAAACGAGATGCTTGATGCGTATGTTGATCTGAAGATGCAAGAAGTCAACCGTCTTCGCATGACGACACATCCTGTTGAGTTTGACCTGTACTACAGTCTCTAAACTGCCGACAAACTTGGGGTCGGGCCTCCCGGCCTGATACCCATGAACTCCGTTGAAGCCTTCGACCTACTCGCCACGACGGTTCTGTGTCTGAACCAGAACGGCGAAGTCGCACAGGCTAACGCGGCGGCGGAAGTGATGTTTGGGCGGTCCCGGCGTACCCTGATAGGGTTGCCGGCCGCCCATTTGTTTGAACGCGATGCTGCGCTGGAGCAGTCTTTTCGGCAAGCGTGCGCCGGTGAAGTGGACGACTGTCGACAGTTTGCACGCACGCGGCGCGGTGCGGATTCGGTTGAGGTCGGTGTCACATCGATCGCTCTATTTGGTCGACCCTGGTCTGCACTGATTGAAGTCAAAGATATCGAGCAGCGTGTGCTCGTGGATCGCAGTATTCGCTTGGTTGATGAAATCGATACGCAACACGAGTTGTTGCGAAACCTTGCGCATGAGGTCAAGAATCCGTTGGGAGGCTTGCGTGGTGCTGCACAGTTACTCGAATCGGAGTTGCCCGATCCAGCTTTGCAGGAGTACACGCAAGTCATTATAGCGGAGGCGGATCGTCTTCAGGCTCTCGTGGACCGTTTGGCGGCCCCCCAGCGCATGCCTGTGCAGTGGCAGTCCGTCAATATTCATGAGGTGTGTGAGCGTGTCTGCGCGCTGATACGTGCGGAGTTTCGTAGCGTCGTGTTGCAACGTGATTACGATGCGTCGATGCCAGAGTTTCGTGCAGATTCTGCCAGACTCATGCAAGCACTTTTAAATGTAGTGCGCAATGCGGCGCAGGTGCTGACAGGATCAGCGCAGATCGCGTCGCCACACATCACGATCAAGACGCGAGTCGCTCGTCAAGTTTTACTGCGACATAAACAACATCGCATGGCCGTTGTCGTATCGGTTATAGACAATGGACCAGGTGTGCCCGAGACAATTCAAGACCGAATTTTTCATCCACTCGTGACGGGACGTGACGGCGGGACAGGCCTAGGCCTGAGCCTCGCGCAAGACTTCGTTCAGCAACACGGTGGCGTAATTGAATTTGACTCGAAGCCCGGACACACTGAGTTTCGCCTGATGCTACCTATGGAGTCGTTATGAAACCTGTCTGGATCGTAGATGATGACCAGGCCATTCGCTGGGTGTTAGAGAAGGCGCTGAGTCGCGCTGGGATGGTCACGAGAAGTTTTGTCAGCGCGAACGACGTATCGGCGGCTTTGCGTTCTGAGATACCCGCAGCGTTGATCTCAGATATTCGGATGCCTGGCACAGATGGCTTTGAATTATTGAAGCATGTCAAGGAAAAGTATCCCGCGTTGCCGGTGATCATCATGACGGCGTTTAGCGATCTTGATAGCACCGTGACTGCCTTTCAGGGTGGGGCATTCGATTATCTTGCCAAGCCGTTCGATATCAATGAGGCCGTTGCACTGATTTCTCGTGCGATGCAGGAACCGGAAGCCGAAGAGGCTTCGGCGGGCGCGGCACGCTTGGATATGTCGAAAGACAAGGGCATGCTCACCCAATCTTCGTCAGTCGCGATGCAAGAAGTTTTCCGGGCGATTGGACGTTTGGCGCAATCTAACGTTACGGTGTTGATTACGGGTGAGTCTGGTACGGGCAAAGAATTGGTCGCCCATGCGTTGCATAGCCATGGTGCGCGGGCAAAGGGTCCTTTTATCGCGCTGAATACCGCCGCGATTCCGAGAGACCTGCTCGAAGCCGAGTTGTTCGGCCATGAACGTGGTGCGTTTACCGGCGCGAACGCATTGCGACGAGGACGGTTCGAAGAGGCGAGTGGCGGCACGCTTTTTTTAGATGAAATTGGCGATATGCCGTTTGAGTTACAGACGCGACTGCTGCGCGTGCTGTCGGACGGTACGTTTTATCGTGTGGGCGGTGCGCAGCCCGTGAGAGTCGATGTCAGAATCGTGGCAGCGACACACCAACCTTTAGAAGATCGGGTGCGCGAAGGCAAGTTCCGTGAGGACCTATTCCATCGCTTAAATGTTATTCGGTTGCGTCTGCCACCGCTGCGCGAACGCCGCGAAGACCTGCCAGAGCTGGCTAAACATTTTCTTGCCTTATCCGCTCGAGGCCTGGGTGTACCCGTCAAGCGGATGTCTGAGGCTGCAATGCAGGTACTCGCACAATTCGATTTTCCAGGTAACGTACGGCAACTCGAGAACTTTTGTCATTGGTTGACGGTCATGGCGTCGGGCCAGACTGTTGGTGTAGCTGACTTGCCCCCCGAGGTGCGCGCCGCACAACTGCCCCCCTCGAGTAGCCCAGTGACCGTAGGGGCTGGCGTGCAGCAGCAGAGCTGGCAACAATTGCTCGCGCTTGAGGCGACCGAGCGTTTATCGCGCTCTGATCCCGAGGTATGGTCCGTGTTAACGCAGCAATTTGAGCGAACGATTTTGCAGTCTTCGCTCGAGGTTTGTCGAGGTAGACGAGTTGAGGCGGCGACGCGGCTTGGGATGGGGCGAAACACCATCACACGTAAGTTGCGTGAGCTTGGTATGGATGCGGGCGCCGCGGATGTGATTGCTTAGGGTTGGGTTGTTGCGGCATTGTGTAAGGACTTTCTGACTCAATCGGATTAAACTATTGTTTTTGCCATATCAATAGCTTAATTGCGGAGTCCTGCTATGTCCAAACAAGTCATTCACACAGCCAAAGCCCCTGCAGCGGTCGGCCCGTATTCCCAGGCGGTGCAGGCACCTTCGGGCAAGATGGTTTTTTTGTCAGGTCAGATTGGCTTGGTTCCCGCCTCGGGCGAGATGATCTCTGAAAAGTTTGAAGATCAAGTTAAACAAGCATTTTTAAATATGCAGGCTGTCATCGAAGCAGCAGGTGGAAAGCTTGAAAATATCGTCAAACTAAACTTGTTTCTAACTGACCTTGGGCAGTTTGGCATTGTGAATGCGTTGATGGCTGAGCGTCTGCCACAGCCTTATCCTGCACGCTCAACCGTTGGCGTATCGAGCCTTCCTAAGGGTGCACAATTCGAGATCGAAGCGATCATCGTCGTCTAGACGAACCCGACTTTCTGGTCGCGCTCACGTGAGCACCCGTCCTGCACCCAAGCGCTCTAGTGCGAAGACTCCAGCCGTTAGTTTGGAGTCCAAGTTCGCACGCTTGGGACTTGTTAGTGCCGAAGATTTTGTATTACATCTCCCGTTGCGCTACGAGGATGAGACCACAATCATGCCAATCGGGTCGATACGACCGGGAATGACTGCTCAGGTTGAGGGCGAGGTCGTGCGTAGTGAAATCATTCTTAAACCTCGACGTCAATTAACTGCGGTCCTGCTTGATGAGTCCGGAGAAATCAACTTACGGTGGTTGACTTTTTATCCAAGCCAGCAGTCCCAGATGCAGCCAGGTAAACGTTGGCGTGTGCGGGGAGAAGTCCGTGGCGTTCGTCACGGATTTGAAATGGTGCACCCAAGATTAAGCGTGGCGGGCGCGCCCCTCTCGACGGCCTTGACGCCCGTTTATCCCACAACAGATGGGCTATCCCAAGCGAGCTTGCGCAAAGCGATCGCTTCGGCGTTGACGACAGTGGACTTGCGTGACACGTTGTCGCAGGCCATACGGTCCGAGCTTGGGTTGATGGAATTGCGCGAAGCCCTGCAAACGATTCATACGCCACGCGCAGACTTAGACGCCACGAGCTTGCTCGAGCATACCCATCCCGCGTGGACCCGCATAAAGTTTGATGAATTATTAGCCCAGCAGTTGTCGCTCGCGGCCGCCCGAGACCAACGGCAAGTCAAGCGCGCCCGTCCTTTGGGTGCCGTCGTATCCACGACGCATCATCAGTCCTTATCTGAGCGTTTGCGACAGAGTTTGCCCTTTGCGTTAACCGCAGCGCAAGCGCGTGTCTTACACGAAATCGAGACCGATCTTGGTCGTTCATTTCCGATGTACCGCTTGCTTCAGGGCGACGTCGGGAGCGGCAAGACCATCGTGGCTGCTTTGGCAGCGCTGCGTGCCATATCGCATGGCGTACAGGTCGCGTTGATGGCACCGACAGAGCTACTTGCTGAGCAGCATTTCGTAAAAATGCAGTCTTGGTTTGAGCCTCTTGGAGTCAAGGTATGTTGGTTGGCGGGGAGCATGTCATCGAAGGGCAAGCGTGAATCGCTTGATGCGATTCGGTCTGGTCAGGCGCAGCTTGTGGTCGGGACGCAAGCTTTGATTCAGGATGGAGTTGATTTTAATTTGCTCGGCTTGGTGATCGTGGACGAGCAACATCGCTTTGGAGTGGGTCAACGTCTTTCCTTATCGCGCAAAGGTGAGGACGGCGCGCCAGGATCCTCAGTGGCTCTAGAGCCTGACATGATCCCGCATCAACTCACCATGAGCGCGACACCGATACCGCGCACACTTGCGATGACGTTTTACGCAGACCTTGAGGTGTCATCGATTGACGAATTGCCCCCCGGACGCACGCCGGTTGTGACGAAGCTGTTTGCTTCGGACCGCCGTATGGATATTATCGCGCATGTCGCGCAGGCCTGCGATGAGGGTCAGCAGACGTATTGGGTGTGCCCCTTAATCGAAGAGAGCGAGGCCCTAGACTTGCAAAATGCAGTCGACACGTATGCTGAGTTGGTGCAAGCACTCAGCCCCAGGCGTGTCGGATTAGTACATGGTCGTCTGACACCCTCTGAAAAAACTACGGTAATGCAACGCTTCAGAGATGGCCTTCTTGATGTGCTCGTTGCGACAACTGTGATTGAAGTGGGTGTTGATGTACCCAATGCTTCCTTGATGATCATCGAGCACGCGGAGCGTTTCGGTCTCGCGCAATTGCATCAGCTAAGAGGACGCGTTGGGCGTGGCGCTAAACGCTCTGTTTGCGTGTTGCTGTACCAAACCCCCTTGTCTATGTTGGCGCGCCAGCGCCTGCGTGCCATGTACGAAACACAAGACGGCTTTGAGATTGCCCAGCGTGATCTGGATTTGCGCGGCCCAGGCGAACTGTTAGGCGCCCGACAGTCTGGACTGTCTCTGCTTAAATTTGCAGATCTCGCGCAGGATGGCGGTTTGGTGGCTGTGGCAAGAGAGCAAGCGATTGCGTTGCGCGAGTCAGACCCAAAAACGGTACGTAAACATTTAGATCGTTGGATGCGCGGCAAGGAAGATTACCTGCGCAGTTAAGTTATTTGACAAGCAAGATAATGGAAGCACGATGACCCTCACTGAGTTGAAATATATCGTTGCGGTATCGCGAGAGAAGCATTTTGGTCGTGCAGCAGAGGCCTGTTTTGTGAGTCAGCCCACGTTGTCTGTCGCGATCAAGAAGCTCGAGGACGAATTGGGTGTGACACTCTTTGAACGCGGCGGCACCGAAATTGGGGTCACGACTATTGGGCTGCAGATTGTGTTGCAAGCACAAAAAGTGTTAGAAGAGAGCGCCAGTATTAAGGAACT
>CAJBTJ010000249.1 GCA_903958565.1 uncultured beta proteobacterium | reverse complement strand
TTGAGGGACAAATTTTTGGCATGTGTGGCATTATTATAAATTAGTTATATCGACCTATAATCATGATGCTAAGTAAGTTCGCTATTACTGACGACGAGTTACTCGAAATTATTACGGTACTTGGCTCAAATGGAGTTTTCGGATCGACTGAGATTAGAAAGCGGCTGCGATTGTCCCCTATCGAGCTGCACGACACAGTCTGGGGCCGGATGCTACGAGACCCCCGTCTCCAAGATCCAGATTCCTTCGAGAATAAGAAGTTTAGGCGCCGTTTCAGAATCCCCTATCGATTGTTCGTCGATGTATTGGTACCTTTGTGTGCTCAGAGAGACGTCTTCCGCGTAAAGAGTAACAGCACCATTCCGTTAGAGTTCAGACTGCTGATTGCTTTGCGGATTCTTGGTCGCGGTTGCACTGCAGACGACTGCTTCGAACTGTCGGGAGTAGGAGAGTCAACCTGCAACACAATTTCTTTGTTGTGAAAGCCACCTGGAACGGGAAAACAAAACGTCCGAGGACGACAACATCTTGCTTTGCAAAAGCCCGATCGATGTAGGGCCGCATGATCTCTTCGGCTTTATCGAACTCCGCTCTGCTGCTGATCAACATGGGGAGTCGTAGAACGCCTGCTATCGGTACTGCACCCAAGAAAAAGCCGTCATCACCAAATTGAACGGTGCCTTCACCTGTTGCCTGTGTAATGTCGGAGGACTGAATTGGCAGCGAGCCCGCCAAATTCAGCTTTATTTTTACTTCGCCATTGGTGTCTTGTTCGATAGCGGTGATGATACGTTTCAACCCCTGAACGTTTGCGAGTGCCTCAGAGGGCCCAAACGTGTAGGCATTCCAGGTGGTCGCTTGTGCGTGGCTACTTGTGTGGCCGGCCAAGCTAAGCGTTAAGGCCATAAAAATTGCACTGAGTTTCGTTTTCATTTCTTGTCATCCTTAGAGGTGTAGTTGTTTTCTAGTTCAATGAAAGCAGGGTATTCAAAAAGATTCCATAACCCACGGTGGTCCAGCATTTGATTCGACATGGATTTTGTGGATCCTGTCTTGAGCAACTCCGTATATAAGGTATTTCCAATTGATGCAAAGACACGAGTAATTGAATTTGGATAGATCGCGAGTCCGTATCCCAGCTCTTCAAGCTCTTTGGCCGGCAGCATCGGTGTTCTGCCACCTTCCACTTGATTCGCAAGAGTGGGTGTTTGAATCGCTTGATTGAGTAGACGCATTTCATCTACGCTTTCTGGGGACTCGACGAAGGCGACATCAGCGCCAGCTTCTGCATAGAGGTTGGCGCGATCAATCGCGGCTTGGATACCCTCACTTGAGCGCGCGTCGGTGCGCGCGACAATGACCGTTTGTTCATCTTGACGCGTATCGACTGCTGCACGAATGCGACCGACCATTTCCTGAATAGACACGATTCGCCGACCGGGTTCATGTCCGCAACGTTTGGGCCAGTCCTGGTCTTCGATTTGGATGCCGCTGACGCCTGCGCGCTCCATCTCTCGCACCGTACGCATAATGTTCAGTGGGCCGCCATAGCCTGTGTCTGCATCGGCAATCAGTGGTAACGCAGTCACATCACAAATGCGCTTGGCTTGATCAAGGATTTCAGCAAACGAGAGAATCGCAATGTCTGGAGCCCCGAGTCGTGTGATGGAGACCCCGGAACCTGTCATGTATATGGCTTTCGCGCCAGCTTTTTCAGCGAGTCTGGCGGTGAGGCAGTCGAAAACGCCTGGTGCGATCAATAATTTCTTCGATGCCAACAGGGCGCGAAGCGTTGCATTTTTTCCGCTGTGAATGCCCAACGATAGTGGCATATCTTTCATGCTGTACCTTTTTCTTTGGCTAAAGTGATTGCGGCAAGGACTTCGTCGCAAGTGTGTATGGGGTATCGTGCTTTAAAGAAATTGATCGAACCTTCATGGAGTTTTGCGTTGGGCGTTGCAACGGCATCTTCGAGTACGACAACGTAATAGTCGTGATATGACGCAGACCGCACCGTGGACTCGACGCAACCTTCTGTTGTCGTGCCAAGCAGAATGACGCTTTGTATTCCTTGCGTACGTAAGATGTGATCTAAGTTTGTCCCGACAAAACCATCCGGTCGGAACTTTTCGACGACCCAATCTTCTGCACGCACTTCGAGTCCATCAACAAACTCCCACCCCCAGGTCCCAGGCTTTGTGTAGTCAGGGGCTTTGCCATCCCTTGTTTTAAATCGAAGCCAAGCGGGCGAGTCCATTCTGCCATCGGGCAGGGAGGCTTGTCGTAAAAATATCGTTCTCATCCCTAGGTTCTGTGCGCTTTTGACGAAGGAAACCATCTTTTTTACGGCGGGCTCCATCCGTGCAACGTCTTTACCGTATTTTGCGAAATGCCCTTTTGTACTGCAAAAGTCATTCTGAATATCGATCACCACGACTGCAGTCCATCGCGGATCGACGAGCTCATCGAGCGTATCGAGCACTTCACGGTCTAGAATTGTTTTCATATCTGTCTGGTTTTTAAGCTAAGGCTAAAGATTTTCTATTGTGACGGGAAACAGTTCGCGATGATCTGCTGCGGGCATGACGT
>CAJBTJ010000248.1 GCA_903958565.1 uncultured beta proteobacterium | reverse complement strand
CAGGGCGTATTCAACCGGTCGTCGCAACATCTCAATCATGGAGGTGTTTATGGGACGACCCGCGGGGTGGATGCAGAAGTTGACGGGGCGAGGAGCCATGCGCTCTCCGGGTGCGCCGTCGCTTCGATGTGAGATCGAACGACGATTTTGGGAACAGATCGCGACCGGGATCACGAGTGGGAGGGCCGCAGAGGCGGTCGGCGTGTCGCCAGTAGTTGGCGCCCGCTGGTTCCGTCATCGTGGCGGTATGCCACTGTTCATGTCGAGACCCATTTCCGGGAGATACTTATCGTTCGCTGAGCGAGAGGAGATCGGACTTCTCTGGGCCCAAGACGTCGGGGTGCGCGAGATCGCCCGTCGTATCGGGCGTAGCCCGTCATCGGTCTCGCGAGAGCTAAGACGGAACGCTGCAACTCGTGGCGGGAAGCTCGAATACCGGGCTTCGGTCGCGCAGTGGAAGGCGGAACTGGTGGCCAGAAGACCTAAGCCGGCCAAGCTGGTGACTAACCCACGGCTGCGCCACTACGTCCAAGACCGCTTGGCGGGCAGGATCCAGGCCCATGATGGTCGTGAGATTGCAGGCCCTCGGCAGGCACCGTTCAAGGGTCGCAACAAGCCCCATCGCGGCGACCGGCAATGGGTCAATGGCTGGTCGCCTGAACAGATTGCAAACCGGCTGCAGGTCGACTTCCCGGACGACAAATCCATGCGCATCTCTCACGAGGCCATCTACCAAGCCCTCTACATTCAAGGCCGAGGTGCTCTCGAACGCGAGTTGGTCGGCTGCCTGCGCCGCGGCCGGGCGTTGCGTATCCCGCGGGCAAAGGCATGGGCACACGTCAGCGAGGCGGTGATGATCTCCAATCGGCCTGCAGAAGTAGAAGACCGTGAGGTTCCCGGGCATTGGGAGGGCGACCTGATCATCGGCTTGAACCGATCCGCAATAGGAACCCTGGTCGAGCGATCAAGTCGCTTTACCAGCCTCGTCCACCTGCCTCGCGACAAAGGCTATGGGCTGGTTCAACGCACGAAGAACGGCCCCGCGCTGGCCGGCTATGGAGCTGTCGCCATGGCCAATGCGCTCAAGGACACCGTGAAGACTCTGCCTGCCCGAATGTGGCGGTCATTAACCTGGGACCGTGGCAAGGAACTATCCGACCACGCCCGCTTCACGAGCGAGTCCGGGGTGAAGGTCTTCTTCGCAGCTCCCCGCAGTCCATGGCAGCGCGGCACGAACGAGAACACCAACGGCCTCTTGCGGCAATACTTCCCGAAGGGTACCGACCTGTCGCGGTGGACCTTCCAAGAGATCCAAGCCGTAGCTCACGCGCTGAACAACAGGCCCCGAAAAACGCTTGGTTGGAAGACACCAAGTGAAGCCTTGAACGAATATCTAAAATCTGGCCAATAAACCCAGTGTTGCGACCACCGGTTGAATACGCCCAGTTTTTCCTAATCCCTGTGCGAAACCAGCTTCATAATAAACGCCGCCGCGCACTATTGCGATGGGGTCTTTTTCACTGTCGATTAGCCTGCATGTAAAGTCTGCAACCACGAAGCGGGAGCGTCTGATTTCTGAAATGATCTCATCGCAAATTTTGTTTGCATGTTCTGTTTTATCAATCCGGATGGCATCTAGCCCGCATTTCTTGATTGCCGGTTCAATACCTTCTTCAAAAGCTAAATCAGTTTCAGCATCAAACCACATTGCAACGAAAACGCGCGTTGAATCAAAGCTATTATTATCCAGAGTTTCGAAGCCACTCGACGTAAGAGAATAATAAGGCCACTGTTTTTTCATCAGGAAGCCGCTATCGCATAATAGTCCCGCAAAGTGATCTAATTGGTCCTGGTCCTGCATGTCGAGCAATGCGAGCAATTGGTTCGGCTCGTCCTCAAGACTGAAATCGCTCATCTCGTCATATCCACGATCAGCGACAAACCGTAAAAAGTGCTCTTTTCTGACGTTGAAGCTCAATCTTGCATGCGTAAGGCTTTCTATAACCTCTGGGGTTATGACTGGGCGCTCAACATCTGCCAAGTGTTGCGCGACAAGCCAGTTAGTAAGGCCGCGCCGAAGTTTTACAGCTTCAGGCGTTTTATTTTTCCATCCATCCAAGATAGTG
>CAJBTJ010000247.1 GCA_903958565.1 uncultured beta proteobacterium | reverse complement strand
GGGTGTTACGCAAGGCTCCTGCGAGATCAACGGCATGCTCGTCCTGCAGAATTTTTTCACTCACCACCGTTGAGACGCTCGAGAAGGGGTCGATCTCTATCGAAGCGACCATGGGATCTGCTGTCACAACGATTGTGCTTAGTGTGGGGGTGTTTTGATTTGCTTGTTGTGCGTACGCGGATGGCATAGTTAGCCACAAGCTTGCTAGCGCGAGTGCTAGGCTCGTCTTTTGAAATGACATGTTGTTCATGCTCCAGATATTGTTTTTGCGTCGTGTTTGAGCAGTTCGCGTGCGAATAGACGCACGTAACTCGACCGACATCGGTCAAGACTGCTTAAAAAAGGGAGGGTTAGACGCTAGCTGGAGGTGCTCTAGGGGGTGGCAGTCGCCAGCCCAGGTGTAGGGGGATTAGTTGGACTGAACTTTCAAGATAAAGCTCGTTCTGGGCAGGTGTATCAAAGCGTGTAGCTTGTAGCGAGATCGGGATCGCGCTGTGTGTGCTCCCTTGGCAGTAAGAGCAATCGGTCGACTCGGCATACTGTGTGACATCGGCGGGCGGTGCGTCGCCAAGCGCTGAGGCTTTGACGTACTTCATGCCCGTGCTGGTACATATTGCGATGTACTGCTCGGTGAAGCCTAGTTTTGTGGCGGCTTGACCAAGCCCGGGAGCGAGCGCTGTGAACAGGACTGCGAATATCGCAGCCCAACAGGTCAACCAGCGGAAGGCCAAAGTTCTAGACATGGCGGTAATATAACCGACTGATTTGTGAAACGCGGTTGATTCACAAGTAAAGTTTAGTTTCCCATGTTTAACCTACACACGAGACACCCCATGAGCCGTCAGCAAGCGATCGATTCTGCCACCGCCTATTTTGATCAAGGTACGTTTCAGTCGACGTTGGCGCGCCGCGTCGCGATACCGACTGAAAGTCAAGACCCGGGAAAGATTCCGGTGCTCACGTCTTATCTAACGGACGAGTTGGCACCCACGCTGAAAGGGCTCGGTTTTGACTGCAAGATCATTCCGAACCCGATTGAAGGTGGTGCGCCCTTTATGGTGGCTAGTCGGACAGAGTCAGCGGCGGCCTTTACCGTCTTGACCTATGGTCACGGTGATGTGGTGCGTGGATATGCACCGCAGTGGATCGAAGGTCTTGAGCCTTGGACGTTAAAAATCCAAGGAGATCGCTGGTACGGCCGTGGGACGGCTGATAACAAGGGCCAGCACACGATCAACCTTGCTGCACTGGAGCAGGTCATCACTGCACGCAGTGGCAAGCTTGGTTACAACGTGACGCTATTGATTGAAATGGGTGAAGAGATGGGTTCGCCTGGTTTACGCGAAATGTGTGAACAGCATGGCGACTTACTCAAGGCAGATTTATTTTTGGCGTCGGATGGTCCACGTGTGTCAGCAACTCGCCCAACACTCTTTTTGGGTTCGCCTGGGGCGTTTAACTTCGAACTCAAGCTCAACGTACGACAGGGCGCGCATCACTCTGGTAACTGGGGGGGCTTGCTTAAGAATCCTGGCATCCGTTTAGCACACGCGATCGCATCAATGGTCGACGCTAACGGGAAAATTCTCGTTCCAAAACTTTTACCCAGTTCATTACCCGACAACGTAAAAAAGGCGCTCGCAAACATTGAAGTCGGTGGTGGCCCCAATGATCCTGAAATCGATCCTGATTGGGCTGAGCCAGGTTTGACCCCGACCGAGCGTGTCTTTGCGTGGAACACCTTTGAGACTCTCGCCTTCAAAACGGGCAATCCAGACGCACCGGTTAACGCGATCCCCGGCTATGCGATTGCGTTCTGCCAGTTACGGTATGTGGTGGGTAGTGACAATGAGAATTTCTTAAAGCATATTCGCGAGCATCTTGATGCGCATGGGTTTACCGATGTCGAAGCGGTAGCGAGTCGTGGCGAAGCCGCCGAAGCGACGAGACTGGATCCCGATAATGCCTGGGTCAAGATGGCGGCGGCATCGATTACGCGCACGACCGGTAAGTCGGTTGATATTTTGCCGAACCTTGGTGGCACCTTGCCTAATGATGCGTTCTCAAAAATTCTGGGCTTGCCCACGGTGTGGGTCCCGCATTCGTATGCCGCTTGTTC
>CAJBTJ010000246.1 GCA_903958565.1 uncultured beta proteobacterium | reverse complement strand
TTATGCGGAGGTATTACGGGGGCTAAAAAAGTGGCTGCAATCGCCGAAGCGTTTCAAGTGCAAATCGTGCCTCACAATCCGCTCTCACCAATCGGTCTTGCGGCTTGCCTGCAGCTTGCAGCAGCTATTCCAAACTTTGCCATTCAAGAATATGCGACAGGTTTTGAGGCCGGCACCTTCGAATCGCGTCCTGAGCATCTTGGTAGCAACATCGTCGATAAAGTTCCCCTGCCGAAAGATGGCTTTGTCGACATCCCTACCGGTCCTGGCTTGGGGATGAATCTGTTACCTGACGCACAGAAAATTCGTCCGCCGCTCTTAAAGCCAATCTCAATGCGCCCGCACTTCGATGGGTTTATTGTGGATCAATGATTAGACTAATTAGCGATTAAACAAACACGAAAAAATACCCGCCTTGGCGGGTATTTTTATTTGCGACGGTAGAAAGAAAAACCCTCTTTTACGCGCTTGTCTGTGTTTCGAACGACCTTGCCATCATCGTCCGTGTACTCGTACGTGTTCTGCTGGTCGTCCAACGTAATAATTCGAAATTGACTGGTCTTTCCAATGTAGTTGCTTTTTTCTGTCACACCGGCAATTGAATCGCAAATGTTCTGCAGCCTAGCGGAATCATCGATTTTTACGTTATTTTCTTTGATGTAATCCGGCGTTAGTTTATTTGTTCTTAAGGTTTGAAACTGCAAATTCCCTTGCATAGACCAATCGTAGGCACTGCGCGCCACACACGACACGACTGTCGAACCTGTGGTGACTAAATACTGCTTTTCTTGATTCATCGCACCGTTAGCGATGTAGTCCTGAACCGTGATGATCTCTACTTTGATGTTCTGCGAAGTCTGGGATTGCTGTATCAACCAGCGGCCCACCATCTTATTAAAGTAAGGATTGTTATTCTGCGCCAAACTCGGTGCCGATACCCAAGACAACATCACGACAGCGATGACTGAAAAAAGACTCTTCATTTACGACACCTCTGCACGACGAAAAAAATTGAGCCTTAGTTAGAGACGCATACTCCGCCAGACTGTCCATAACCCGACGGGCAGCTTCCCCCGCTATAGAAGGCATAGCAAGCATTGCTATTGGCGACGCAAACGCGTCCGCTCTGGCCGTAGTTACTCGGGCAGCTTTGGCCTGACGGCACTACGAATGCGTACCCTGCGCCCGAGTTAGGCGTGCAGGTCGTTCCACTCTGACCGTAATTGCTAGGACAGCTCTGGCCCGACGGCACAACGAAGGGTTGGGCGCGCGGGGCAGGGTTTTTGCAGGATGCCTGTGCACCAAACGATATGAGCAAGGTTGCGCACGCTAATAATACTTTTTTCATTTGGATTCTTCCTGATTACATTGCAGCGCCACTTAAAATTTTAGACTTTAATTCCTGATATTCCGCATCGCTAATCGCACCGCTATCAAACAGTGCTTTCGCCTTTTGCAGTTTTTCAAAAATTCCATCGCCATTTGATGATCGGTTATTGTCGGTGTTACCCATGCTGACCACAGTCGCGCCGCTTGCAGCACGGCGCTCTTCTAAATCGCGTATCCGATTTTTCTCTTCCCACTCCTGCTCTTTGCCCTGAGCGAATGAGTAGATCTCTGATGCCACACTGGTAGGCACGCCATCAATCACGATCGGGCGACCCCCTGCATTGGTCAGGAACACCAACTTGGATCCAGCCAGCGCTGGGATGGTGTTTTCAGAAAGCTGCACATCTTTAAGATCTTTCCATTGGTAGTCTTTCATATTGAAGCCACCGAGAATCGAGCGTCGAATTTGAATCAGACGACTACTGGTAATGGCGATTAACTCACGGCGTGTAAACAGTGCATGTACACGCATCTGGATGCCCGTCGTCACAACGGTCTCACCTTTAATGAGCGCACCCTGTAATTTAGTTTTGGCTTTTTCTGCACGCGCTGGGCCTCCGGCAAAAACCATCCAGCAATAAAACGCAAAGAAGACGATAGCGACAACGACAGCTTCTATACCTACCGCTATAGGCAATACTAGGAATAAAAACCAAAAAATAATGAACGAGAAGATTTTGATAAGACCAATCACGTAAGTACTCCTGAGGAGGTAATTTTCAAACGGCGCGACGTGCTGTCTTGACCGACTTTACTGAGAGCGTATAGAACAATTATCAGAATGGCATGGATTGTAGCTCCAATCCTGCCCACCATCGCTACGAGGTCGCAATCACGGCGTCGAGCGCTACCGTACCGGATTCCATCACGAGAACAGGATTGACGTCCATACTTGTGATCTGCGGATACTGCACTGCCAACTCTGAAATACGACATAGTGCATCAATCAGTGCTTCGCGATCATAGTGTGGCCCACCACGAAACCCATCAAGCAAGACCGCGCCTTTCACCGAGGCCACCAGCTTTGCCGCCGAGGCACGGTCCAAGGGTGCAGACGCCATCGCGACATCCTTGTAGAGCTCAACCATCACTCCACCCATCCCGAACATGACCATCGGACCAAAGACTGGATCGCGATTCACACCGATCAAGGTCTCAACGCCTCGCGTCAACATCGTGGCGACCAAGACGCCATCGATCTGCGCGCGTGGATAAGCCGCTTGTGCTCTTTGCAGCAGCACGCTAAACGCATCGCGCAACGCGGACTCGGTCTGAATATTTAAAATGACGCCACCGATTTCGGTTTTGTGCGCAATATCGGGGGAAGCTATCTTCGCCACCACCGGATAGCCTATCGACGCTGCCACCGCTACAGCGCGCTCAACCGACGCGCATACCTCTTCGCGTGTGATGCTTACACCATGCTGCTGTAGAAAGGATTTTGCCTGCGCCTCACTCGCCACCGGCGCCGAAAGATCTCTTGTCGGAGATAAAGGCAGTACCTGTCGCAAACTTTCGCTTCTTCGTCCGATTTCACGCATGGCCGCGAGCGCCGCAATGGCACGTGTCGGATCTTCAAATACGGGGATGCCCACCTGCTCGAGCGCGCGACGCACACCCGTCTCGCTCGGCATGATCACCATGATCATGCGAGCGGGGTTTTTTGTCTTCAACTCAATCAATGCTGCCTGCGTATTTTTAAATACCTCGGGTGCGAGTGCATTATTCGCTAAATACAACAAGAGCGCGTCGCCAGCGGTGTGTCGCAAAATGCAATCCCCAACCTGAACCGTCGCCGCATGGTTGGTCGCAACCTGTGCAGTCGTATCGTAAGGATTACGGCCTGTGCCATAAGGCAGGATTTCCGCGAGCTCACTTAACAAGGGTTGGCTAAAGGGCACCAAGTCCAGACCAAAGCGCGCGGCATCATCCGCCATCAACACGCCAATTCCACCGGAAACTGTCACGAGCGAAACACGATCATTGATAGAAACACCAGAGGTCGCAATCAGGTACGCAATATCAATCATCTCTTCAATTGAGCGCGCTCGCCATGCACCGGCCTCACTAAAAATCGTGTCGTATACGCGGTCATCACCCGCAAGTGAACCCGTATGCGTCGCTGCCGCAACAGAGCCTACCTCAGACGCACCCACCTTCATAATGACAACCGCTTTGCCAGCTTGCGTTGCCTTACGAATCGCTTGTCGCAGCAGGTCACCATTTTTACAACTTTCAAGGGATGCGCAAATCACTTTGGTACTTGGATCCTCAGCAAGGTAATCAATACACAGCGCGACATCGACGTCGGCTTCATTGCCGGTTGCCAGAGCACGGCTCATCCCCACTCCGCGCAAGTCGGCCATGACATACGCACACGACCCAAATGCACCGCTTTGGGTAACAAACGCCACCTGCCCTGCTGCTGGCGCCACCCCCCGGGCGAACGAACTTGAAAAGGTACAAAACACACCATTGGCAGGACTTAACGCCCCGAGTGAGTTTGGCCCGATCATTCGCATGCCCGCTTCACGGGCAATTGCTAATAATCGATCTTGCGCGACACGCCCCTCGGGTCCGATCTCCCCAAATCCAGAGCTCAACACCAACAAGATTTTGACACCCTTCTTGGCGCAGTCGCGCACCGCTGCCTCAACGTGCTGAGACGGAACGATAATGATTGCTTGATCCACAGCTTCAGGAATCGCGCTCACTGACGGATACGCTTGAAGACCTTGGATTTCTGGAGAACTTGGATTAACCGGGAAAATTTTTCCCTTGAAGCCATATGTTTTTAAAAAATGAATCGTACGTCCACTTAGCTTATTGCGATCGCTCGACGCACCAATCACAGCAACTGAACTAGGATTAAACAGCAGGTCTAAGTCATGCATGTTGCTCGGCATTCCGCGAAAAGTTAGATAAAAGTTCGCGATGATACTGACCATCGCCAAATTCAAAATTAGCCATCAAAATTCGTTTGTTCAGTCTCGTCGCCCAAAGCTCTTCTGTCATGCCCATACCACCATGCGTCTGAATCACCATGTGCGCAACAATCGGCCCAACCTGGGACAGATACAGCTTCAGTAGTGAAATGTCGCGATCGACGAGCGCCGTTCCGCTTCGCGTCGATTCAGCTTGTGCCGCAACGAAAGCGCGAAAGCATTCGTATCTCACGTAAGCGTCCGCCACATAATGGCGCAACACTTGAAAACTTGAAAGCGTCACACCAAACTGTTTACGCTCAGATAAATAGCGGATCGTCTGCTCCAAGACGGAGCCCATTGACGCGACGGCTTCCACGCAAACGAACAACGTACCCATTGCATTCGTAAGGTCAAGCGCTTCACCCAGTGCTTGACCTTGCGCAAGAATTTGAGCACCCGATACAGACAGTCCGGTGAATTTCAAACTGACGGTATGCCGTCCATCGATTCGCATTTCGCGCGCAAACTCAACTTGACCTGATCCTGTAGGAACCAGGAGCAGTAGCGGGCTCGTGACTTCTGGCGACACCCCATCGCAGGCGATCAAATAGTGCGTAGCGGCTGGCACCTCTTCCACCCCCGCCACTCGGCCATTGACTTGCCACCCTCCAGCACTCGGCTGCGCGAACAAGCTTGTCTGCTCGTCTAGCTGTTTGCAATAAGGATCTAGTGAACGCCAAACCGGCTGAATGCGGACCGCACCATCAGCCATCCCTGCTAATAACGACTCTTTACCCGCAAACTGCAGTGTAGATAGCAGCACTGCGGGTAATCCCATCCCCGAGCTAACGGGCAAAGGCAATGCATAGTGGGAAGCTCCTTCTAGTAAAGAACAAAAATCAGTGATGGCACCCCCCAGCCCACCGAACGCTTCGGGTATCAGGCACGCAGCCCAACCGAGCTCAAGTGCCTCATCCCACTTCGCACGACGCAGATCAACCCGCTCAGAAGGTTCTGCCGCAGCAACAGCATCCGAGTCTGCATCTTTTGCAAAAACGAGTGCGGCATCGCGGAACTCAGATTCAAAAATTGGCTTAACAATAAATGTCATGATGCTTAATGTCCAAACAGTTCGCGAGCAACCATGTTTTTCTGCACTTCGTCACTCCCGCCGTAGATCGTACGAACGCGAGAATAAAAGTAGTTCTGAATCCAGAGCGTCGCTTGCTCATTCTCATCAAAAGCTGAGCCCTCTTGCAGCGGCATCCGAGCAGCAAATTCTGGGCCAACGACCTCTGCACCGATTTCAGTGATAGTTTGATACAAGCGTGAGCTCGTGAGCTTCAATACCGACGGCTGTGTCGTAATCGGTGTCTTACTCATCACCGCTTCGATGGCTTCCAGACCGAGCTCGCGAATGCCGCGCAACTCTGCCTCAACATTCAGCAGGCGTAGCTCGAGCGCCGCTCGTCGTGCGCGATGTTTGGGTTGGGTAAGCTTCTCGGCAATTAAATAGCGGGTACGACTAAGATATTGAAACAGTGGCGCAGTGTTAGCGGAATTCAAGCGCTCACGCGCCAACAAAAACTTGCCATACTTCCAGCCGCTACCGACGTCCCCGATGCAATCAGATAAGGGTACTTCGACATTATCCAGAAACACTTCATTTACATGCAGCCAACCATCAATCGTACGAATCGGTCGTACCGTAATGCCTTGGGCCTTGAGTGGAATGATCAACAGACTAATGCCGTCTTGTTTGCGCGCCTCTTCTGATGTGCGAACTAGCGTGTACATCAGATCTGATTCCTGAGCGTGTGAGGTCCAGGTCTTTTGTCCGTTGACAATAATTTTGTCGCCACGAATCTCGCCGCGCGTTTTGAGAGACGCAAGATCCGAACCTGCATTGGGCTCAGAATAGCCCTGGCACCACCAGTCTGATCCGTCTAAGATACCTGGCAAGTAGCGGCTCTTTTGCTCAGGGCTCCCAAACTCAATTAAGACGGGACCAATATGCCGAAGCCCGTGGTGGTATTGAGCAGGGCAATCGTTCTCTGCCAAGACCTCACCATAAATTGCCTGTTGCTTCGGGTTCCAGCCAGTTCCCCCTAACTCCTTGGGCCAGTTTGGCGCACCCCAGCCGTGTTGATGCAATATTTTTTGCCAACGACTCCAAGGCTCTCGGGATAACTTGCGATTTTCAGCGACAAGCTTCCGAATGTCTTGTGGACAATTTTTTTGAACAAACGCCTCAACTTCATTTCGGAACGCTTGATAGTCAATCTGCTCACTCATTTCACGACCTTTGGCTCAACTTCGCTTTGAATCACTTTGAATCAACGGCCTTTATAGACCGGTTTACGTTTTTCTTTAAAGGCCTTAAGTGCTTCGGCCGTATCTTCAGTTTTTCCAAGTGCAACGGTCATGTTCTGCTCAAATCGATAGCCCTCGCGACGCGGCATCACTGCCGTCACTTGTGCTGCTTGTTTTGCGTAGCTCAACGCGATGGGGGCCTTGCTTGCGATATCCGTCGCGATTTCCATAACATACGGCATCAGTTCGTCAGGCGGCAAACTTGCTTCGATCAAACCTAGGCGGTACATCTCATCGGCCGTGACCTTCATGCCTGTAAAGAACATTCTGCGCGCCCGCGACTTACCAAACACGCTTTGAAGCATCGCAGTGCCACCTGCCAGTCCAACATTGATTTCGGGCATGGAGAAGAATGCTGTATTGGACGCCACCCAAATATCGCAACTATTCATCAGACCAAAGCCTGCACCCATCGCTGGGCCATTCACCGCAGCGATCACAGGCTTGCTACATTCGATGATTGAGTTACTGGCTTCACGCACCAATCGATTGTGCTTCCAGTAAGCCCCGGGCGTTGCGCCAAGATTTGGACGCTCATTTAAATCAGCTCCGGCGCAAAAGATCTTGCCTTTGCCAGTGACGATCGCACATTTCACGTCATCGTTATCATTGAAACTATCAAAGACTTGAATGAGCTCACCGCGCATCTGTGCATTTTGAGCATTATGCGGAGGTCGATTGAGCATAACCGTTGCAATGCCATCTGCAATCGTGAGTTCTAGTGTTTCTAATTCCATTATTTTCTCTCAGTATAAATTTGTACGTGTCTAATAACTATTCAAGTTGAATGCCAGCGCCTTCGGTCTTTATTAGGCGGCGTAGTCGTACCTCTTCTGCATCCAGAAACTTTTGGTAGTCCTGTTGCTTGAGGTTGGCGTACGTCAAACCGGTTTTTTCGATCGCCGAGATGACTGTAGGATCTTTCAACGCAAGTTCGATGCCCGCGATAATCGTGTTCTGTATGTCACCAAAGGTTCCAGTTGGCACGAAAAAGCCGAACCAGCTGCCGAAGACAAGATCAATACCAAGCTCTCTAAAGGTCGGCACTTCCATTGCCGCGGGATGACGTTGCGCTGTCGCGATCGCGATCGCGGTCAGCTGCCCGGCTCGCACACGAGGCATGGCCGACGGCCCATCAAAGATCCCCATGATTTGTCCGCCTAGCAAATCATTCATTGCGGGACCCGTTCCCTTGTAGGGGATATGGGTCATCTTGACTCCCGTCTCCATCGCAAAGAGCTCGGCAGCGATATGGGGGCTCGACGCATTACCTGAGGAGCCAAACGTCAAAGCCCCAGGTTTACTTTTACCTAGCGCGATGATGTCGTTCATATTCTTAACGGGCAAATTCGGATTGATCACCAACATGTTTGCCGAAGTGCCAAGCAAATACAAAGGGCTCAAGGCCTTGACATCATAAGGTAGTGATTTTTTAAGCACCGGATTTGAGGTATAGCCGTAGCTCGTGAGCAGTAAGGTATAGCCATCCGCAGACGCGCGACTCACGAGTTGGGTCCCAATGACCGTGCCACCGCCAGGCTTGTTGTCCACCACGACAGGCTGTCCCCAAATTTGGGATAGTCGTTGTGCTAATGCACGACCGTACACATCGGTCACTCCACCTGGCGGATACGGGACCACAATCGTGACCTGCCTTTCAGGATACCTCGCAAGCGTCGGCACCGCCCAAAGGGACGTCGCAATACACCACACAGTCAGTACAAGTTTGAACGCATTCGTTTTTGTCATCGGTACTCACCTCTAGAATTTATTGCTTGCCAATATTGGCTTGTTCAATCACGCGCTTCCATTTCGCAGACTCTGACTTGATCACAGCATCCATTTGCTCTGGCGTTCCGCCTTTGACAGTCAAGCCATTAGCCATTAACCGCTCACGCACAACGGGATCTTGTAGCACTGCATTGAAGTCTTTATTCAGTCTATCGATGATGGCGCGAGGTGTCCCTGCGGGGGCGGTGATGTAGTTCACAGGAAAAGCCTGATAGCCCGTGAGCGTATCGCCAATCGTCGGCAACTCTGGTATCGCGGGCGTTCTGTCCTGAGTCGATACGGCGAGGGCTTTAATCCGCCCGGCTTTGATATGAGACTGATACACCGACAATGAGTCAATACTCATTTGCACGCCCCCACCTAAGACCTCTGACACCGCAGCGCCCGAACCTTTGTACGGAATGTGCACAATATCTAATTTCGCCATGCTCTTGAACAGTTCGCCCGCAAGATGACTTGATGAGCCGATCCCTGAGCTGGCAAAGTTTATTTTTCCTGGATTTGCCTTGATGTAAGCAATGAGCTCCGCGACATTATTGACGGGCAATTTGTTGTTAACCACAAGTACATTCGCACCTGAAATTAGTTCAACAACCGGTGAAAATCCATTGAACGCATCGTACGTTAACTTTTCCATCAAGTAAGGATTGGTCATTTGCTGACCAGGCGTCGCAAAGAGCAAGGTGTATCCGTCTTTTGGCGCAGCCGCAACATACGCTGCTGCAATGGTTCCTCCAGCGCCTGGGCGATAGTCAATCACAACAGGTTGCCCTAACCGCTTGGCGAGAGGCTCGCTGATAATGCGAGCGGTGTTATCTGCCCCTCCGCCCGGCGCGAAAGGCAAGACGATCTTTATGGGTGCGGTCGGATAGTCCTGAGCGTACGTGTTTACGCAACAGCTCAGTGCCGCCACAAATGTAGCGACCAAGGATCTAATGTGTGACATGCGTTGTCTCCCACGACAGAGTGCTTAGGTTTTGTTATGAAGCACATCATAAGCAATCTGCGGGCTTGGCAACAAACAAATTCAAGATGTGGACAATGAAACACTTACGCTCCGAGCTGCTGCAACGCACCAATTTTTTGGGCCAGACAGCGGCAACGCTTTAGCTCGGATCAAGCTCGCCCAATTTGAGCTGCAGATACACGAGGTCTAACCATTTGCCGAACTTCGTGCCGACCTCTGGCATCAGGCCTGTTTGCACGAACCCGAGTTTTACATGCATTGCGATCGATCCCTGATTGCCTGCCTCGATCGCCGCCACCATCACATGCTTATTCAATTTTCGGGCGCGATCAATCAATGCAACCATCAACAAACGCCCGAGCCCTACCCCGCGTCGATCATGCCGCACATACACCGAATGTTCGACTGTGTGCCGGTAGCCGTCGAATGCGCGCCAATCGCCAAAGCTGGCATACCCAAGCACACTGCCTAAATCATCAGCGGCCACCAACACGGGATAACCTTTGCTCTGGCGATCTGCTAGCCAAGCACGGCGATTCGTCTCATCAACAAGGGTTTCGTTCCAGATCGCTGTCGTGTTTTGTACCGCATCGTTATAGATGGTCATGATACCGAAGGCATCATCGATGGTGGCATCACGAATATGCATACCTTTCCCCGCATTGGATTATCGGATATGAGTCGGAACAAACCGCTCTGTAATCATCGGTATATTAAACCCAGCGTAACCGTCTCAATCTCACTCTATCCTGCAAATAAAAACATATTTCAGATTTTTCAAAGGATGACGAAATAACGTAAAATTCAGTCTGTCTCGTACGTAGCGGGAGAGCACACAGGCCTCAACCGCACTGTTGTCGCCGAAGGAGCAACCGCCCCGGAAACTCTCAGGCAAAAGGAACCGCTACGTCTTTGACACTCTGAAGAGTTGCCGAGCCGCACAGGTCGGCACACCGACGGAGCAAGCTTCACTCAAGAACCGCTCTTGAGGCTGCGAATCTCTCAGGTCCTGCACAGAGGGGGCGCACACTTGAATCACAAGTGCGCTTACCTTTATTCGTGCGAAAGGACACCTCTCATGCTTAAAAGAATTGCTGTCATCGGTGGCGGTATCACTGGCGTCACCACAGCCTACGCGCTCGTCAAACGCGGCTCTCACGTCACGCTGTTTGAAAAACACCGCTATGCCGCGATGGAGACTTCGTTTGCCAATGGTGGCCAGCTGTCTGCATCGAATGCAGAGGTCTGGAACCACTGGTCCACGATTTTAAAAGGGCTTAAATGGATGTTGACACGCAGCGCCCCACTACTCGTCAACCCCAAGCCGAGCTGGCATAAATTAAGTTGGTTCGCTGAGTTCTTAGCTGCCATTCCGAGCTACAGAGCCAACACCATCAAGACGGCGCAGCTAGCCGTAGCCGCACGTGAATATCTTTTTGAATGGGCCGCTCAAGAAAATATATGTTTTGATCATCAAACAAAAGGGATCTTGCATATCTATCGCGACAAGCACGGCTTTGATCATGCGCACACGGTCAGCGAACTGCTCAGGCAAGGCGGACTCAACCGACGGGCCGTCACTCCCGAAGAGATGCGTGCAATCGAACCCACTCTTGCCGGCAAGTACTACGGTGGATTTTTTACCGAGGACGACTCAACCGGTGACATCCACAAGTTCACAACAGCGCTCTCTGAATCTATCGAGCGCTTGGGAGTGGTTTGCAATTACGGTCACGAGGTCTCACACGTGAGGTCGTCAGGTGCAAGCAAGCTGGTCAGCTCGCGGACGGACCGAGGCCAAGAGACAGATCGCTTTGATGCGGTGGTCGTGTGCGGCGGTACAGCAAGCCGTGACCTAGGCGCACAGCTTGGTGATCGCATCAATATTTACCCAGTAAAAGGCTATTCCATCACAGTCAATTTGGACGATGTGCAAAGTCAGTCTGGCGCGCCACTAGTCAGCCTGCTCGACGACGAGACCAAGCTTGTGACCAGCCGCCTAGGCAAAGACCGGTTCCGCGTCGCAGGGACCGCAGAATTCAACGGCTATAACCGCGACATTCGCGCCGATCGCATTGCGCCGCTGGTTAAGTGGGTGAATCAATGTTTCCCGCAGATCAACACACGGCATGTCATCCCCTGGGCGGGCCTGCGTCCCATGTTGCCGAACATGCTTCCCAAAGTAGGGCCGGGCAAACATCCCGGCGTGTTTTACAACACAGGCCATGGTCACCTGGGATGGACGCTTTCAGCCATTACCGCGGAGGCCATTGCGACATGCGTTGTGCAAGCTAAAGCCTGAGTCGAGCAACTCTCACTGCTGAACAATCCCTGCCTTCTCAATCGTTTCCGCATATTTTTTTCTGAGGTCCCGGAGCATGACTTGCACCTCTGGGACCGTATTAATGGAGACGCTAAACCCTAAAGCTTCGATTTGTTTAATGTTGGCAGGGTCGCGCATGATTTGCGTCACATCTTTATTGATCTTCTCAAGAACAGCTTGAGGCGTCCCCTTCGGAGCGAGAAGTCCTTGCCAGCTCTCAATGTTGACCTCCGTGTAGCCTGACTCAGCCATGGTCGGCACCTCTGGGAATACCGGGGACCGATAGTTTGTGGTGACAGCTAAGGCGCGTAACTTACCGGCTTTGATTTGTTCGCTCACTGCCGCCAAGGTAATGATCGTCGCATTAACGTGCCCGGCCATGGTGTCGAGCGCAGCAGGCGCGCCGCCCTTGTAGGGAATGTAATTCACTTTAATGTCCGCAGCGTTGGCAAGCACCTCGTGGGCGATGTGCGCTATCCCACCACTTGTCGGCAATGCGAGAGTGAGCTTGCCAGGGTTCGCTTTGGCAAACTCAACATACTCTTTAAATGTTTGGGGCCCAAAGCCCGGATTCGAAACCAGCACTTGCGGGTTCACCACAAGTCGCATGACACCCGTTAGGTCGTCAGAAGTATAGGGCGGGTTTTTAATGAGAATCGTATTCAATACGATGGCATCGCTATGTAAAACTAGGGTATAGCCATCAGGCTTCGCCCTCGCGACTTGCGCCGCACCGATTGCACCACCGGCACCCGTGATGTTTTCAACGATGACCGTCTGGCCCCACGCAGGACCGAGCTTCTCAGCAATCAGGCGTGCGATTTTGTCTGTGCTGCCACCCGCCGAGACAGGAACAACGATCCGTACAGAACGTTGGGGGTATACATCGGTCTGTGCCCCTTGTGCAT
>CAJBTJ010000245.1 GCA_903958565.1 uncultured beta proteobacterium | reverse complement strand
CTTGACGGTGTGGTGTCAGCTTTTCATGTAGCCAATGCACGTAGGCGTATCCAAGTAAGAGCTCCGCTTGAAAAAAAACCATGCAGACGCTCCAGACCGATGATGAGCCCCCAAACCAGGGGAGAATCATTTTGGCAACAATTGGTTGAATCTGAAAAAGTAGAAAGGCTGACAGAAAAACGGTGCTGGCAAAAATCAACATGCTTCGTGCATCCCTATATATTTTTTAAGAGAGTTTTGGGAAGAAACACTATTTCTATTTTTGGCTGTCTGTGGAGAGCTCAGGCTTGAGATCTTTATACCCATCCCAACCACCACCTAGCGCCTTGACGAGTGCGATGTTAGCTAAAAACTGCCCACCGTGCATCTGCCACTTAATGCGTTGCGCAGTGAGTTGGTTCTGCTGAATCAGGGCTAGGGTCTGTGCGGTATCAAGACCTTCGCGGTAGCGAATCGCACTGATTTGATACGCTTTATTGAGGTTGCGTACGGCCTCATCTTGTTTGCTGCGCGCGCGATCAAGTTGTTGCACACTGCTCATCGCGTCTTGGGTTTCCTGGATGGCAACGGTAACGGTTTGACGATAGCTCGCGGCAGTCGCCCGATAGCCCGCCTGTGCGAAGCGATAATTGGCGCTCGTGCGGCCGCCATCAAACAGTGTTTGAGTCGCCGTCACACCAATCGACCAAACGATTGATGGCACGCTAAGCAACGTCGCGATATTTGTTGAGTCTGCGCCAAAAAATGTCGGCGCAATCAGCAGAGAGGGAAAAAATGCAGCTTTTGCGACGCCGATCTGGGCGTTGGCTGTTGCCATGGCGCGTTCAGATGCGGCAACATCCGGACGTCGCTCAAGGAGCGTCGAGGGCAGACTGACAGGAAATGCTGGCGGGCGATCTGGGAGGCGACCAGGCGCGATGGAAAATAAAGCGGCTGGAGTTCCAGTAAGTGTTGCGATCAAGTTCTCTTGCACATTGCGTAAGGATTGAAGGATTTCAAGCTGTGCTCCACTAGATTCACTCAATGCGGTTTGTTGTGAGAGTTCGGTTCGGCCCGCTGCGCCTAAGTCATAGCGCTTTCGAATGAGATCCAATAGCTTTTTCTGTATGGCGACGATGTCGGTCAGTACGCGAATTTCCTCGTCGTACTGTCTAAGCAAAAAGTATGCGCTAGCCAATTGCGCTGTCAGTAAGAGTCGAACGTTTTCGGTATCGGCCGCAGCTTGTGCGGCGGTGTTGTTGGCCGCCTCGACGTCACGTCGAACTTTGCCAAGCCAGTCTATCTCGTAGGTCATGATAGCCACTGGGCGAAAATCATTTTGCGTCGTGGAGGAGTTAACACCGGTGTATGTAGTGGTCGGTCTATTTTCCGAAGTGCGCACGCGTGTCGCAGTCGCGCCGAGACTCAGACTTGGAAGCAGCGACGCGCCACGCGCCTCGCTCTGCGCAATCGCCTGATCTAGCCGGGCTAATGAAGTTTGCAGAGTGTTGTTACTCGCGAGACACTTATCTATCAGCTCATCGAGCGTTTTGTCATTGAACGACTTCCACCACTTATTTTTAGGCGCATCGTCTGCCGGGCTTGCAGGCTTCCACAGCGAGGGGTTTGCGCCGGGCAGACTCTTCCAGTCTTGGGGCAGCTCAGTCTCTGGTCGTTTGTAATCTGGACCGATAGGAGAGCAACCGGCACAAGCCAGCGCAATCAGACTGAGGGCAAGTGTGCTTCTCATGAGCCGCGTCGAGAGGGCGGTGTGACAGGTTTGGCAACTTGCACGACGACTCGTTGCCCGTCCAACACAGAGTCAAGCGGATTCAGGATGATCCAGTCTTCTTTCGTCAGGCCGCCGCGAACCTCTACTTGCATTCCAAAATCGATGCCAAGCGTTACCTTTTTTCTTGTCACGATGTCATCTTTGACCGTGGCGACATAGGGGCCACCTGCACCAAAAATGAGAGTATTTGTGGGAACGATCAAATTATTACCAGGAATTATTTTGAAAGCGATTTCAACGTAAGTGCCTGGCATCAACGCGTCGTTTGCGTTGTCAATCTCAACGTCTACTTGCAACGTACGGGTTTGCATGTCGATCGCCCCGGCCGTTCGGGCGATGCGACCCTCAATGACTTTATCGGGAGCGCTCGGTTGATAAACGTCAACCCTGTCGCCTACTTTAATCTGCGAGGCACGGTCTTGTGGCAGATAGGCGTAGACATGCAGCTTATCTACGCGGGCCATTGCGAACATCGCTTGTGCGGTGCCTACGTTGCCCGAGTTGACGAGATCGCCGGTATTGATGTTGCGTTTAGTGACGCGGCCACTAAATGGGGCCACTACCGTACCAAAATCTTGTAGCTGTTTAAGTCGCTTGAGTACGGCTTCGCTTTGTCGATAGAGTGCAGTTTTCTCATCAAGCTCTTGCTGGGACACGGCATCTTGTGCGCGTAATTTTCTCCAACGTTCGTAGGCCGTTTTTGCAAGCTGAAAGTTAGCGCTGGCCTCATCAACTTGCCGATTGATTTCAGGGATGTCTAGGACGGCAAGCGTTTCACCTTGTTTAACATTTTCACCGATATCTTTGCGCCATTCCTTGACGTAACCGTTTACACGAGCGTGTATGAGAGCCTCGTTAATACCTAGCAGCGTGCCAGGTAGCACGAGACGCATGTTTGGACTATTCGGATTAGGGAGGGTCGGCTGTGTGACGAGGACGTGGAGTTGGGTGGCCTCTTCACTGCGCTGCGCGAGTACGTCGCCATAGGACCAGCGAGAGTAAAGCGTTTTGCCAAGGCCGAGCAACAGAAAAACGAGCACGACCGCGGTTGCGAGTTTTACCCGACGCATCGTCGCGATTGTGCTTTTGCCTGGGTCTGTCATGTTGTCAATTCCTTGTTCAACCTGCGTGCCGCCAGGCGTTCATGAAAGGCGGCAAACAGCACAGGTACGAATAAAACGGTGGAGACGGTCGCGAAGATCAGTCCGCCGATGACAGCGCGACCTAAGGGTGCATTTTGCTCAGAGCCTTCACCTAGACTAATGGCCATAGGGACCATGCCGAGAATCATGGCGATTGCGGTCATGAGCACGGGTCGCAGGCGTGTCGCACCAGCGTCAAGTGCGGCAGCTAGCGGCGTCAGACCTTCACGCAGTCGCTGTCGAGCAAAAGAAATCACCAGAACGCTGTTTGCGGTTGCCACCCCCATCGTCATGATGGCTCCCGTAAGGGCTGGCACGCTCAGGTTGGTGGCTGTCAAAATCAACATCCAGGCAATGCCTGCGAGTGCAGCAACGAGTCCTGCGATCACGATAAAGGGATCGAGCCAGGACTGAAAATTAATGACAATCAATAAGTACACCAAGATAATTGCACCGACTAGCCCGATTCCGAGGCCGGTGAAGGACTCGTGCATGGTCTCAACCTGGCCACGCATTTCTATGCGACTGCCCCTTGGTAACTGTGGTTTGGCTTCGTCAACAATAGCCTGAATTTCTTTCGCGACGGACGCGAGATCGCGGCCTCGAACGTTTGCGTAAATATTGATTGCCGGCAAAATGTTGTAGCGGGTAAAAATTGCAAATTCGGTTGTCGGCGACGCACTCACCAGATTGCCAAGTAGCTGAGTACCTCTGCCCGATGCGCTGTTGATTGCCGACGCCGCGTTAGATGCGGCTGCGTTGGACGGACCGACCGGGAGCCTGAGTAATTCATCAAGTGAGCTAATGTTGGATTGTGGCGCTTGGACTTGTATCGAGTAGTTGATGTTGTTATTGGGATTTAGCCAGAAGTTGGGCGAGGTCTGCGAACTGCCCGAAAGCGGTAGCAAAACGTTTTGGGCAAGATCGGCGGGTGTGAGGCCCATGGCTTGCATGCGCGTACGATCCATCGTTAAAGCAATCGCAGGCCGGTCTAGGCGCTGGTGAATATGTACATCTGCGGCACCGGGTACTGCTGCAATTTTGCCGACTAGTTTCGCTGCGAGCTGCTGGTTGGCAGCATAGTTATTACCAACGATTTGCACATCGATCGCTGATGGTATGCCGAAGTTTAAAATTTGTGTGACGATATCTGCGGCTTGATAGAAAAATTCGACTCCAGGGAAGTTCTTGCGCAGTTCAGGCATGAGCTTATCCATGTAGTATTCGCTCGATTTTTTATGACCAGGCTTGAGCGTGATCATGATGTCCGCATCAAAAGAGCCGATGGTCCCTGAACTGCTGTAAGAGAGGTTGATGCCGCTGTTTGGCTGGCCAATGTTATCTAGAATGCCGTCAAGCTCTGCGGGGGGAATGACTCGGCGGATGACGGCCTGTACTTCGTCGGCGATGATCGCCGTGCGTTCTACGCGGGTGCCACTGGGCGCACGCATATGTAATTTGATCTGACCGGTGTCGACTGTGGGGAAGAGGTCTCTTCCAAGCACGGTGTAGTTTCCGCAAGACAGAATGCAAAAGCCGAGAAAACCCAGAATAAATCTTGTGCGGTGTTCAAGCAGGCTGCTGAGCACGACGACATAGGCAGCGCGGAAACGTTCAAAGCCATCGTTGAAGCGCATGTGCGCAGCATGGATACGTGAAGCAAACCAGCCAGGTGTCCCTTGATTTTTTAACAATAAATACGCCATGGTCGGCACAAGAGTGCGGGACAAAACGTACGAGGCGAGCATAGCGAAACTCACGGCTTCGGCGAGCGGCACAAAAAGGTAGCGCGCCACACCACCCAAGAAGAACATGGGGACGAAAACAATACAGATGCAAAGCGTCGACACAAAAGTGGGTACAGCGATTTCACCTGCACCATCCATGACGGCCTCATACAGGCCTTTGCCCATGTGCAGATGCCGCTCGATGTTTTCAATCGTGACCGTCGCGTCATCTACCAAAATGCCGACCGCGAGAGCGAGTCCCCCAAGCGTCATGATGTTGATGGTCTGTCCGATCAAGTGCAGCACGATCAGCGATGTAAAGATGGAAAGAGGGATAGAGATCGCAACGATCACGGTCGTGCGCCAGTTGCCTAGAAAAAGCAGCAACATGATTGCGGTCAGTCCTGCGGCGAGAAGCGCTTCATGGATGACGCCCGAGATGGCTTGCTTCACAAAGACGGACTGATCGGCTAGCAGCGTGACGTCGATGCCCTCGGGTAGCAGAGGCAATAGTGTGGGGAGCATGGTCTTAATTCTGCTCACAACATCCAAGGTCGATGCACCGCCGTTCTTTAGGGCCGTTAGTAATAGACCGCGCTCGCCATCTTGGCGGACGATATTGATCTGCGGCGAAAAGCCATCTCTAACGTGGGCGACTTCTCGTAAGTAGGTCGTTGCACCATTGACTGTTCGCACAGGGATGTTGTTGAGCCCCGCGATGCTGACCGGCGAGGAGTTCATCGAAATGTTGAATTCAACATCATCGATTTTGGTTGTACCTGAGGGGAGTGTGAGGTTCTGTGTCGTAATCGCATTGATGACATCCGAGGAGGTCATCCCCTTTGATCGCAAGGCCTCTGGGTTGATATCGACGGACACTGCACGCGCTTTGCCACCATAAGGAAAGGGCATTGCCAGCCCAGGAATGGTGATCAGTTGGGGGCGTAGGATATTGAGTGCTGCGTCGAAGAGGTCTTTTTCGGCTAGGGTCTTGCTCGACATGCCGATTTGAACAACTGGAACCGAGGAGGCGGTGTATTTGATCACCAGCGGCGGTGTGATGCCTGGAGGCATCTGTCGCAGCGCAGACTGTGAAACCGCCACGACCTGTGAGATCGCCATTTGAATATTTACATTTGGCTGGAAATAGATTTTGATGATCGTGAGGCCACCGATTGAGCGTGACTCAATCGTCTTGATGTCACTGACGGTGGTGGTCAAGGATCGTTCGTGCGTTTGAGCGATGCGGTTGCCCATCTGTTGAGCGGACAGACCGTTGTAGCTCCAGATCACTGTGACGACTGGGATGTCGATTTCCGGCAACACATCAACCGGTGTGCGCATGACTGCAAGTGGTGTAGAGAGCAGGATGAGGATTGCCATCACAATAAATGTGTAAGGCCGCTCTAACGCTGTCCTAACAATCCACATCCCAAATACCTATGCTAAGAATTGCCCCCCACCCGCAGGGTGAGCCACTCAAAAAAGTGAGTGTTTTCCAATACTTGGTAAAGCTTCGGAGTATAGAGGAAGGCCTGAATCCTAGGGTAGTTGTATTTCTGGCTAGCGCCCTTGTGTTGCAGAACGACAATTAAGTAAAAAGAAAGTATTACTTAGTTATTATCCGCGTGTCAGGATAGGGCATCCATTGAGACAAGCATTTATGATGAGGACACCGTAAATGGAGCCGAGCCATGAGCCATCCAAGTCTGCTGAGTTTTGTTCAAGAAATGTCGCGAATGCTGAAGGGTAAACCTGCGGAGCCGGAGATCTTGATGCGTGGGACAAGCTTACTCGCCAACTTGGTGGCCAATGACAACTGGCTGCCGGAGGTGTTCACCCGACCTCACCCTCAGCACTACCAACAATACTTGTTGTATGCGGATCCCTTGGAGTTGTTTTCAATGGTCAGCTTTGTGTGGGGACCTGGGCAAAAGACACCGGTGCATGACCACATGACGTGGGGCTTGATTGGGATGCTGCGAGGCAAAGAGGTGGATACGCACTATCACAAGCAAAAGGATGGAAGCTATCGTCGAGGCGAAGGTGTGACCTTGTTGCCTGGACAGGTCGGGTCTGTATCGCCCGCAACGCATGATGTGCATGAAGTAGCAAACTTTTATCAAGATCGCACCTCAATTAGCATTCATGTTTATGGCGGCAATATTGGTCGTATCAATCGACACGTATTTGATCCAGCAACGGGCCAACCAAAATCCTTTGTATCGGGCTATTGCAATAGCGTTGTGCCAAACCTTTGGAAAATGTAAAGATGACTCTGCCCAATACGCCACAGATTGAATTGACGGATTACTCCGCCGTACGTTCAGCGTTGGTCGACCGTAAAGAAATTGCGTTGTTAGATGTGCGCGAGGAAGATCCGCACGCGCAATGCCATCCCTTGTTTGCTGCGAACTTCCCCTTGTCGCGCGTGGAGGCAGATGCGTACGCGTTGCTGCCGCGTCGTGATGTGTGGATTGTCACGCTTGACGAGGGTGATGTTCCCCTTGAACAAAGCGATGCGATGGTAGCGGCACAGCGTTTGGCCAAGCTGGGCTACAAGCATGTCGCGGTGTTTCAAGGTGGCGTGCGCGCATGGCGTGAAGCGAGCGGCGAATTGTTTCGCGACGTGAATGTGCCCAGCAAGTCCTTTGGTGAGCTGGTGGAGTCTCGTAACCACACGCCTTCGTTATCCGCCCAAGAGGTTCAAGCGCTGATTAATGATCAGGCGGACGTCGTGATCGTGGATGCGCGACGTTTTGATGAATACAACACCATGAGTATTCCTACCGCCATTAGTTGCCCGGGCGCTGAACTTGTCTTGCGTATAGCGGAACTCGCGCCGCGGCCCGAGACACGTGTCATTGTGAATTGCGCGGGACGAACACGAAGCATCATTGGCACACAATCGTTAGTCAATGCGGGCATACCTAATCAAGTCGCCGCGTTGCGAAACGGAACGATTGGCTGGACCCTGGCAGGGCAAAAGTTGGATCGTGGTCAGACGCGTAAATTTTCTGATGTGTCAGCGTCTACGATCGACAGCGCGGCCTCACGGGCGCGCAAGGTGGCTGATCGAGCGGGCGTCAAGCGCAGCACACTGACGGAACTCGATACATGGCGCATGCAAGTGGGGCGCACGACGTATTTTTTTGACACGCGCACACCAGAAGAGTTTGCGGAGGGACACTTGCCAGGTTTTCGTTCTACCCCTGGAGGGCAGTTGGTTCAAGAAACTGAGATGGTGGCGCCCGTGCGCGGAGCGCGTATTGTGCTGGCTGACAGTGATGGGGTGCGCGCAAATATGACGGCATCCTGGCTTGCCCAAATGGCCTGGGATGTATGCGTGGTAGATGGCCTAGAGCGTGGGCATTACAGCGAGCGGGGCGAATGGGTCGCACCTTTGCCCACCTTCCCAAGCGTGAAGCGTATACCCGCCGATGAATTGGCTTTGCGCCAACAAGGCGGGACGGTTGTCGTCCTTGATCTGGGCAAACATGCGCAGTATGTGAAAGGTCATATTCCTGGTGCGCGGTATGTCTTGCGCTCTCAATTTAAGAAAGCGTTGAGTGCGATTCCTCCAGCTACACAGTATGTGTTGACATGTGCGGATGGTGTGCAGTCAAGCTTTGCCGCCGCAGAGATCGCCCATATCTTAGGCGCGGACGTGTCCGTCCTTAAAGGGGGAACGAAGGCCTGGGCTGCAGCGGGATGCACGTTAGAGCAAGGAGCGACGCATTTGTTGTCTGACCCCATCGATCGTTACAAACGCCCGTACGAAGGCACAGACCATGCGCAAGCTGCAATGCAGGCCTATCTCGATTGGGAGTTCGGCCTGGTTGAGCAATTAGGGCGCGATGGCACGCACCATTTTTCGGTACTTCAATCAGCGTAGTACCTTGCTTGCCCGAGCCTGTTCAATGAGCTGCTGCGCGTCAACAGGAAGTAGGAATCCTTCTGTTAGTAACAGGTGCGTAAGGAACGAAGATGTTCCAGAAATAAGTCTTCGCCATGATTCACTTTAGCGTTCCAGTCTGACGCCGACTCTTCGTTTGTGTGATCAGTAATATATTTGAACGATGTCCACGGCACACCATGCATGTGGGCAACGACCGCGATCGCATACAGTTCCATATCGACCACATCGACTCCTTGATCATCGAGCCATGGATCCTTGCTTGTGACAAAGCTGTCGCCTGAGGCGCAGGTATGTTGTCCGCTCTGTGCAAAATACTCATGTGGCCGCTCACAGAAGGGGACACGACCGCGCGGTGAAAGTGGCTCGGCAATCACGTCGCGCTGGATGACCCGACGAATTTCAATTAAGCCAGATAGGTGAGGCTTAATTGATCCGACCGTACCAAAGTTGATCACTTGCGCAGGCTTGTATTGTTCAATCGCCTTGAGCGTCGCAATCGTTGCGTTAATTTTCCCAACGCCCGAATACACCACGTGTAGGTTAGACGGGAGCCGAGATTGAGCCAGTTCAGTTTGTAGCGCCGTAATGATGAGTGTGTGCTTTGGCATGGGGCGATGGATCTCGGAGCGAAGGGGGCGCGTGCAATCAAGCAGGCTTTGGCCATAGAATCATTTGTGTGCAACGAAATAGTGCAATTTTTTTACCTGT
>CAJBTJ010000244.1 GCA_903958565.1 uncultured beta proteobacterium | reverse complement strand
TGCGTCGGTCACCAGCGTATAGTTGGCTAAATGTGTTGGATAAAGCGAGCCCGCAGGCGCGCCAGTCAGGCCAGATTGGACGACATAGGTATGACCCGCGTCACGACTCAATAACACGAAGGGTTGTTTTTTGTCGTCTTTGCCAGGAACCATAAGCAAGTCGGCGCGTATAAGCTGAGCGCCTTGAAGATCGAAGGTGAGCGCTAATACATCCGACTTAACAGTAACGGTTTGTGCTTGAGTGGCAGGTGCTGGGCTTGTGCCAGGGACCGTTGACGCGGCGCCAGGCGTCGATGCCTGAGCCGGTGCATTGGGTACGCCCGCTTGACTAGAGGCTGCTCCAGGGTCGGCAGGGGGGGCTGTCGCGGCAGGCGCAGCTTTGGGTGGCGGCGCACCAAATAACGGGGGATTCCCCTGGTGAACTTGCCAGCTGTTCCACAGCATGAGCAGTGAAAACGAAAAAATCATTAAGAGGATGGTGCGTCGGATATCCATTCTTACCTAAATAAAGATGCTAGCGAAGTGAGGCTCGCAGTTTAGCGTTAATCACAGAGGCCGCGGGGGCTCAGCAACATTAGAAGTGTTGGTTGACGGAGCGTGTGCCGGGTCGTCGGGGCAGACGGGATCGTGTCCGCCAGCGGCCCAAGGATGGCATCGGCACAGGCGTTTTGTGGCGAGGTAGGTGCCGCGGATCGCACCTTGCGTCTCGATCGCCTCGATTGCATAGGAAGAGCAGGTTGGCGTAAATCGACAATCTTGACCCACCCAAGGACTAAGGAAAAACTTGTAAAACTTAATCGGCACCACTAAAAGAATCTTAATCATTTTTGTGCCCGCGCAAAGTGTGCGTCGGCTTCTTGGCGTGCCGCCAACTTGAGCGCGGTTAGGGAAATGTTTTCAATGCGGCGATGCAGGCGCACGACATAGTCGGCAGTGGGCAACGCCAAGCGCTGAGCACGAAAGGCTTCACGTACAACCCGCTTAAGAGCATTGCGAGTACTTGCTAACTGTGCGTGGCGCTTAGCCATTACAAGACCTAAGCGAGCTTGTGGACCGCTCGACGCAGTATTTTGCTCATCCGTCGAGACGGCACGGTGTGCCGTGACAATGAAATACGCCCCACGAGCAACCCGCCGTCCAGACAGGGCGGCAGCATATTCAGTGGGGCGGTGCAGGCGCGCCGCCGCGGGAAACGTGGCGCGAGGCATTTTAGAGGTGGCGGTGTGCACGGGTAAAACGGCCGGCAACAGTCGCCACAAGCCGATTTAGACGGCTAAACGCTTGCGGCCCTTGGCGCGACGAGCGTTGATGACAGCGCGACCACCACGGGTTTTCATGCGGACGCGAAAACCGTGCGTGCGCTTGCGGCGGGTGACGGATGGCTGGTAGGTACGTTTCATGATGTATGGCCCAACAAAGAGCGAAAAAGTTTAGGGTATTCCCGAAAAGCCCTCCATTTCATCAAAAAACGTGAAGTAAGTCAAATGTTTACCGTAAAAATACGAAATAGGTTGGCAACAGCCTGTGGATAACCTAGCGTCTGACAGGGTAGAATCAGGGTTTACATAGCGAGTCACATGAACGAGTTCTGGCAGTCCTGCATCGCACATCTGGAGCAGGAGTTTCCCCCTCAGCAAATCAGCGCGTGGATACGTCCACTGGTTCCGCTCGCCTTTGATGAAACCGGCTCGCAACTACGGCTCGCCGCACCTAATCGTTTTAAGTTGGATTGGGTCCGCAAAAATTTTTCACACCAAATAGAAACGTTCGCCACCACCTGGTTCAAGAGGCCGGTGCACTTACATCTTGAGTTATCAGCGAGCGCTGTTGAGCGACCCAAGTCCTCAGCTGCGCACGTTGCAGCATCCAACTCAACGCACAGCGTTTCCGCGAACACACTATCACCACCAGTGGCCTCGTCACCGGCGGACAATGTTACGGATGCGACGCTCTCGGGAATAATTGATAACCGCTCTAGACTCAATGTAGAGTTAACGTTCGATAACTTTGTCACAGGCAAAGCGAACCAGTTGGCGCGTGCCGCGGCCCTGCAGGTTGCCGAGAACCCTGGCATTTCATATAACCCGCTCTTCTTATATGGCGGGGTCGGACTCGGAAAAACACACTTGATCCATGCGATCGGCAACGCGATGGTCGCCGCAGGCCGTGGCGTGCGTGTACGTTATGTCCACGCGGATCAGTATGTGTCGGATGTTGTCAAAGCATATCAGCGCAAAGCGTTTGATGATTTCAAGCGTTACTACCATTCGCTAGACCTACTTCTGATTGATGACATCCAGTTTTTTTCTGGAAAGAACCGAACACAGGAAGAGTTTTTTTACGCGTTTGAGGCGATGGTTGCGCAGCGTAAGCAAATCATCATTACAAGTGATACCTATCCAAAAGAGCTGGAGGGCATCGACACGCGGCTGATCTCGCGCTTTGACTCTGGTTTGACGGTTGCCATTGAACCCCCAGAACTGGAGATGCGCGTCGCAATTTTGCTGCGCAAAGCGGAACTAGAAGGCATCGCAATGCCCGAAGAGGTCGCATTTTTTATTGCCAAGCATTTACGCAGCAATGTTCGTGAGCTCGAGGGCGCTTTGAAAAAAGTCGTCGCCTATGCAAGGTTTCATGGACGGGACGTTGCCAACGTTGACACGTGCAAAGATGCACTAAAGGATTTGTTGTCTGTCTCTAGTGGTCAAGTCACGGTTGAGAACATTCAAAAGACCGTTGCTGACTTTTACAAAATTAAGGTTGCCGATATGTATTCAAAACGGCGACCTGCCAACATTGCAATGCCGCGTCAGGTTGCGATGTATCTTGCCAAAGAACTGACGCAAAAAAGCTTGCCTGACATTGGTGACATGTTTGGTGGGCGTGATCACACGACTGTTTTGCACGCGGTTCGCAAGATTTCGGACTTGCGCGCCAAACAGGCAGACTTGAACCATACGCTGCATGTGCTTGAACAAACTTTAAAGGGATAATCCATGCAACTTGTACAGACCCCACGCGACGCGCTGCTTAAGCCGCTTTCTACCGTAGCCGGTATTGTCGAGCGTCGGCACACTTTGCCGATTCTCGCCAATATTTTGCTGCGTAAAGAAGCCAATCGTGTTTCTTTCATCGCAACGGACTTAGAGGTTCAAATCACCACACACGCCGATTTTGGCGTTGGGGCTGAAACAGAATCCTTAACCGTCGCTGCACGCAAACTGGTCGACATTCTGCGCGCCTTGCCCGATACGGGCGACGTCAAGCTTTCAACCGCGAGCGGCAAGCTAGCCGTACAGTCAGGCAAGAGCCGGTTTTCGCTCCAGACGTTGGCGGCCACAGAGTTCCCTACGATGACACAGCCAACGCGCTGGGATGTCTCGCTAACACTGACGCGTAAAACGCTTAAGCATTTGTTCAACATGGCTCATTTCGCCATGGCGCAGCAAGATATCCGTTATTACTTAAACGGGATGTTGTTGGTTTTCGAGCCCGGCCTTTTGCGTGCGGTTGCCACAGATGGGCACAGACTTGCGCACAGCTCGACACCCGCAGAAGGAATTAGCGCTAAACACGAAGTCATTGTCCCGCGCAAAACCGTGTTGGAAATGCAGCGCCTGCTCGACGATAGTGAAGAGCCCGTTACGATCGAGGTCGCCGCCGGACAGATCCGCTTTTCGTTTGGACATGTCGAATTGGTGTCGAAACTAGTCGAGGGCAAGTTCCCTGATTTCAATCGCGTTATTCCGACGAATTACACGCGCCATTTTGATGTGTCGCGTGAAGTGCTCCAAGGTTGCTTGCAGCGCGCCGCGATTTTGACAACGGATAAGTTTCGTAGCGTTCGCTTGCAGCTCGCGCAGCATGTGTTGAAGATATCTTCAACAAACGCCGAGCAAGAAGAAGCGCAGGAAGAGATCGATATTGATTATGGACACGAGGCATTAGATGTTGGATTCAACGTCAGCTATTTGCTAGATTTTTTGGCCAACGTCAAAGCCGAAACGATTCGCTGGTCTGTGATGCCAGACGCGAACGCCTCAGCCCTTATTACACTGCCTGACGACGAGTCATTTAAATACGTCGTCATGCCAATGCGGATCTAGACATGTCAGAAAATAAAGAAGTCGCAGGCCAGCACGCGCCGGATAATGATGCATACGGCGCCGATTCGATCAAAATGCTTAAGGGCCTCGAGGCGGTTCGCAAGCGCCCCGGGATGTATATCGGTGACACGTCTGATGGCACCGGCCTACACCACATGGTGTTTGAGGTTGTAGATAACGCCATTGACGAAGCACTTGCTGGACACTGCGATGACATCGTCGTGACGATTCATGGTGATAACTCTATTTCAGTGACAGACAATGGTCGGGGCATACCGACAGATATCCATAAAGATGATGAGTTTGCGCGTAGCGCAGCTGAAATCGTTTTGACCGAACTCCATGCGGGCGGTAAGTTTGATCAAAACTCATACAAGGTTTCGGGCGGCTTGCATGGGGTTGGTGTGTCGTGTGTGAATGCGCTCTCATCGTGGCTGCGACTGACGATTCGACGTAATGGTCAAGTACATGAAATGGAATTTCGCAAGGGTGAGCGGGTCGCGCCATTGGCTGTCACGGGCACAACAGAAAATCGCGGGACGGAGGTTCACTTTCTAGCCGACACCGACATTTTTAATAATGTCGAATACCACTACGAAATTTTGTCTAAGCGCCTGCGCGAACTTTCGTTCTTGAATAACGGCACCAAGATTAGACTAGTCGATCAGCGCCAAGGTAAAGAAGAAAACTTTGCGTTTTCTGGCGGCTGCAAAGGCTTCGTTGAATACATCAATCGCAGCAAAACGGTATTGCATCCAAACGTGTTTTCGGTCAGTACAGAATCGAACGCTGGCGGCAGCTTGGTGGGTGTTGATATAGCGATGCAGTGGAATGACGGTTACAACGAGCAAGTGCTTTGCTTTACCAACAACATCCCGCAACGAGATGGCGGCACGCATCTGACGGGCTTGCGCGCGGCGATGACACGCATCTTGAACAAGTACATCGGTGATAACGAAATGGCCAAGAAGGCCAAGGTTGAGACCACCGGTGATGACATGCGCGAAGGGTTAACGTGCGTTTTGTCAGTGAAAGTGCCTGAGCCAAAATTCAGCAGCCAAACAAAAGACAAACTGGTGTCGAGCGAAGTGCGACCAGCGGTCGAAGAGGCGGTTGCACGCACCCTTGAGACCTGGTTGTTAGAAAACCCGACTGACGCGAAGGCGCTGTGTGCCAAGGTCGTTGAGGCTGCGCGCGCGCGCGAAGCCGCACGCAAGGCACGTGAGATGACGCGACGCAAGAGCGTGTTGGAAGGCGCAGGTCTGCCCGGCAAGCTTGCGGATTGCCAAGAAAAAGATCCGGCGTTGTGTGAGCTGTATATCGTCGAGGGAGACTCTGCGGGCGGCTCAGCTAAGCAAGGGCGGGATCGGAAGTTTCAGGCGATTTTGCCGTTACGCGGCAAAGTGCTTAACGTGGAAAAAGCGCGTTTTGATAAGTTGATCGCGAGCGAGCAGATTACAACGCTCATCACGGCGCTTGGCACAAGTATTGGACCTGACTTTAACGTTGAAAAACTGCGTTATCACCGGATCATTATCATGACCGATGCTGACGTTGATGGCGCGCACATTCGAACATTGTTGTTGACCCTGCTGTATCGCCAGATGCCCGAGCTTGTTCAGCGCGGTTACATCTATATTGCACAGCCGCCACTCTACAAGGTGAAAGCAGGCAAAGACGAGCGCTATCTTAAAGACGAAGTGGAAGAGTCTAGCTACATGCTACAGCTCTCTCTTAAAGAGGCATCGCTTGTGCCCCAAGCAGGTGCAACCGCTATTTCGGGCGACGCGTTAGCAGAGCTGGCAAAGCAATATGTGATGGCGGGTGGTGTGATCGCTCGCCTCGGCCGTTTTATGGACGAGCTGACACTGTCGGCAATCGTAGGTGGAGCAACGGTTGAACTTGATACGCAAGAGCAGGCAGAGGCCTCGGCCAAGCGATTGCATGCAGGTTTGCAAGATCCGTTGTTGCCTAATCAGGTTGACGTTGTAGCGGAGTTTCATCAGAGCGCAGAAAAATATCGCTTGATCGTACGTCGTAAACACCACGGCAACGTGCGGGTAACAGTCTTGGATTATGACTTTGTGCGCGGAGCAGATTATGCTGTGCTGGCGCGTGCCGCTGCGACTTTCCAGGGATTAATTGGGAAAGGCGCGATGGTCTCGCGTGGCGAAGGTGAAAAGCGTAAAGAAGCGATGGTTGCGGATTTCCGCGAGGCAATGCAATGGTTGCGTGCCGAAGCGGATCGAAACGTGAGCAAGCAGCGTTATAAGGGTCTGGGTGAAATGAATCCCTCGCAGCTTTGGGAAACAACGATGGATCCGAAAGTGCGTCGCCTCTTGCGTGTGCAGATTGAAGACGCGATCGCCGCTGATGAAATCTTTACTACGCTAATGGGTGATAACGTCGAACCGCGTCGCGCGTTTATTGAAACGCATGCACTACAAGCCGCTAACCTGGACGTTTAACTCAGCACATGATCACCAGCTTCTTTTGTCCGACAACCATTTATATGGGCGAAGGTTCATATAGAAAAATTGCTGAAGTGATTGCTAAGCTCGCATGCCAGCGCATCTTCATCGCGCTGGATGCGGCGTTGTTGAAAACTGAGTTTTACGCAGGCATTGCGATTTTGTTGCGCGATGCGAAGGTCTCCGCCGCGCTGTTCACAGAGATCGAACCTGACCCGAGTGCGCTAACTGTTGAGAAGGCCTTCGCCGTTTGTCAGGCGCACCAAGCGACGGCGATCTTGGCGATAGGTGGTGGTAGCACCATTGATGTGGCCAAGGCGGTTGGAATTTTGGCGACAAATGGCGGCAGGATCCACGATTACGAGGGCATCGAAAAATTTCTGACCCCTCCCCTTCCTTTGATTGCGATCCCTACCACGGCGGGTACCGGGTCTGAGGTGTCTGGGTCTTGTGTCATTACAGACACAGAGAAAAACCTCAAGATGTCGATTCGCCATGCAGCACTTAACCCTGCAACATTCGCGATCCTTGACCCAATCGCCTTACGCACGGTTCCCGCACACGTTGCCGCACATTCTGGCATCGATGCCTTTGTGCATGCGTTTGAATCGTATATTTCGCTCGGGTCGAACCTCATGACCGATGCGATTAATTTACAAGCGATGGCTTTGCTTGCTGGAAACATTCGGCAGTTTGTCGCGAACCGACAGAATACGACGGCGGCCTTAAACATGCTGTGTGGGTCTGCGTTGGCAGGTATTACGTTTGGTCAAACGGGTCTCGGGAACGTGCACTGCATGGCGCGATTTGTCGGTGCGGAGTTCCATCTGTCCCACGGACTGTCCAATGCGGTGTGTTTGCCACACGTGGCTCGATTTAATTTGCTGGCGGTTCCAGAAAAGTTTGCGCGCGTGGCCGAGGTAATGGGCTGTAGCGTCCAAGGTCAGCCTACGTTGCAAGCAGCGCACGTCGCAGTTCAGGCGATCACTGCTTTGTGTGCGGACTTGTCGATACCATCTCGTTTGCGAGATGTGGGTGCAAAGCAAGAATGCTTTGACGACATGGCACAGGCGTGCTTCGCCGCGAACTATAACCGCTGGAATCCGCGCCACACAACGGCCGCAGACTTTAGATTGCTATTCGATCAAGCTTATTAAAGCTATTCGATCGGGCGCGCCGTCACGTTGTGCCGACAGCACCTTACCAAGCTGAACTAGCTTCCCACAGCACCGGAAGTTTTTTTTGCTGTGCACGTCGAAATAGGTCGAGCAAGGTGAAGGATCGCTGGCGCAAACTCACTGGTTGAGCGAGCGGATGTATCGGTTCGTCTGGGTCTTCGTCTGGATGGGTTGTTTTCTCTTGGGCGATGGCTGCCTCGAGCAGTGCGATGGCGTCCCCAAGCTGTTCGGGCATCCAAACCCCGCGAGTTTCAAGCTCAGGCCCATTGAGTTTGCCGATGATCTTCAAAAGAGGCTTGGCATGTTGGGATAGCATTAGGACATCCGCACCAGCCTTGCTGCTGAAGGTAACAAGCATCACGATTCCTTTATTAAGTGTTGAGTCAATGTAAACCATAATTCAGGCTATGATTTGAGGCTTCAACCTGTCGTCTATTATCCCCATGCTCCTCGAGCAACAAAACACGCTAACCACCTGCCTAAAAAAGGCCGTAGCCGCCGTTCTGCCAGATGCGCAGCCAACGATTGTCCTTGAGCGCCCTAAAGTGGCGACCCACGGCGATTTAGCGACTAACGTCGCGATGCAGCTTGCCAAACCTGCGGAACGTAATCCGCGCGAATTGGCACAGGCGATCGTCGATGCCTTGATGAGCGACCCTGTCGCTACAGCCATTATTGCGCAGGCCGAGCTCGCGGGCCCCGGCTTTATTAATTTCAGACTGACGCACGCTGCCCGCAGCGCCGTGCTGCCCCTCATCGCGCAGCAAGGTGATGCATACGGCCGCGCACCGCGTAAAGAGCAAAAAGTATTGGTGGAGTTTGTGTCGGCCAATCCAACTGGGCCGTTGCACGTCGGCCATGCACGCCAAGCCGCGCTCGGTGATGCGTTGTGTCGGTTGTTCGATGCAAGCGGCTTTGAAGTGAGCCGCGAGTTTTATTACAACGACGCAGGCAACCAGATTCATAACCTTGCAATCAGTGTGCAAGCCCGCGCGAGAGGCCTGAATACGGACTCGCCTGATTATCCTGCTGATGGGTATAAGGGCGAGTACATCGCGGATATCGCGAAAGAATTCCTGGCTGGGGCGAGCGCCAATGCGAGTGACGGTGAGCCGGTACAGGCCAATGGCGATGTGGCGGACCTGGATAATATTCGGCGATTTGCTGTCTCGTACTTGCGCCATGAGCAGGATCTAGATCTGCAAGCATTTGGCTTGGCGTTTGATCGCTATTATCTTGAGAGTTCGCTCTACACCTCGGGCCGTGTAGAAAACACGGTGACCCAGCTGGTTGCAAGTGGGCACACCTACGAAAGCGATGGTGCCTTATGGCTGCGTACAACGGAGTTGGGCACGGGCGATGATAAAGATCGCGTGATGCGTAAGTCCGAGGGCGGATACACCTATTTCGTTCCAGATGTGGCTTACCATGTCACGAAGTGGGAGCGCGGTTTTACACGGGCGATCAATATTCAGGGCAGCGATCACCACGGCACGATTGCGCGGGTGCGCGCAGGACTACAAGCGCTGAATCTGGGCATTCCGTCGGACTACCCCGCGTATGTTCTACACAAAATGGTCAAGGTCGTGCGTGGTGGGCAAGAGGTCAAGATCTCTAAGCGGGCGGGCAGTTACGTCACCATGCGTGACCTGATCGAATGGGTCGGCCGTGACGCGGTGCGATTCTTTCTGATCCAACGCCGTGCCGATACGGAGTTCGTGTTTGATGTGGACCTTGCGCGATCACAAAGCGAAGAAAACCCCGTTTACTATATTCAGTATGCACACGCGCGGATTTGTTCCATGCTGTCCCAAGCAGGTCTTTCGCCAGCGCAGTTACATGCGGCATCGGTTGAGGTGTTGCAGGCACCGTCAGAGCTTGCGCTGATGCAGCGGTTGGCAGAGTTTCCCGCCGTGGTATCGCAGTCCGCACTTGAGCTTTCACCCCATTTGGTGGCATTCTGGTTGCGCGATTGTGCTGCGGATTTTCATGGCTGGTATAACGCAGAGCGCGTACTCGTCGATGATGTGGCACTCAAGCATGCAAGATTGCGCCTTGCGGATGCGACGCGTCAGGTGATTGCAAATGGTTTAGAGTTGTTGGGCGTATCTGCACCTCAGAGGATGTAAGCGACACAACATGGCAAAACATAAATCGTCTGGTGGAAGCACGTTATACGGGCTATTAGCAGGGTTGGTCATTGGCTTGATGGTTGCAGCCGGTGTTGCCTATTACGTTGTTAAAGCGCCAATGCCTTTTTATGACAAGGCGAGCCGCACCCCCGATGCGCCCGGCGCACCTGATCCACGGCAGGCACCCGACCCGAACGCGGGAATGGGCGGCCGCGATACCGGAACGACGGCCGCAACGCCTGAGTCGGCTGCACCCGCCGCAGGATCTGCGCCAGCAGCCAGCACGCCCGCGCAAGGAAGTGGGGATGCCTTAGGGTCCTTGATTGCGACCCTAACACCGACCGCGCCCGCCGCTGGAGGTGGTGCAACTGTGAATCCACGGCCGAAGGCTGAACCACTTGCGCCACCGCCGAGCCAACCACAAGCAGCGCCTGCAGCCGGTGGACCTTATTTCCTTCAAGTCGGATCGTTTCGTGTACTGGAAGACGCCGAGTCATTGCGAGCGAGGATTTTACTGTTAGGTATGCCGGTTGAAATTCAACGGGCCGAAGTTAATGGACTGCAAGTCAATCGCGTGCGTGTGGGCCCCTTCGCGCGAATTGACGATATGAATCAAATTCGCACAAAGTTAGGCCAAGAAAAGATACCTACAGCAGTGGTCAGACAGTAAATTTTTAAGGATCGGTCAGACATGAAAGTCACAATGTTTTCAAAAGTACTCCTCGCGCTTACTAGCTTGATGTTGGTATCTTTTACTTCGGTAAGTATGGCGCAAAGTGCCGCGCCCGCACAAACAAAATATGTTGAGCTCAGCCCAGCGCAACCCACCGAACCCGGAAAAATTGAAGTTCAAGAGTTTTTCTCTTATGCGTGCTCACACTGTGCGGTGATTGAACCGCTATTGCAAAAATGGATGAAGACGGTACCCGCGGATGTCGTGGTTAAACATGTGCCCGTGGCATTCAATGCCAGCATGAAGCCTCTGCAGCGTTTGTATTTCACGCTGGAGGCGATGGATCGTCTGGACTTACATATGAAAGTATTTGAGGCGATCCATGAGCAAAAAAAGCGGCTGTTTTCAAAAGCAGAAATTACGACGTGGGTCGTTTCACAAGGCGTGGATCGTGCAAAGTTTGAGGCTGCGTTTGAATCCTTTGGCGTGTCTTCAAAAGCGGGTCGTGCAGACCAGTTGGTGACAGCCTATCGTGTGCAAGGCACACCGACGATGTCGGTGGCCGGTCGGTTTGTGACCTCACCCTCCGAGGCCGGTGGATACCAGGAAACGATTGATGTGGCGAACGCGCTGATCACTCAGGCGCGCGGTAAGTAATTTGCAGCTTGCTTGAGGTCGTTGATTAAATCATCGACGTCCTCAAGCCCAATATGAAATCGCAGCAAGGCGTTGGGGCTGTGCTTCCAATAGCTGTGCGATGCAAGCGTGCCAGGATCGACCCACTGCACGAGACTTTCGTAGCCCCCCCACGAAAATCCAATGCCATAAAGCGTTAGCGCATCGACGTAGGCTTTGGCGGCCTCAGGCGAGCATTTGAGCTCGACAGATAACATACCATTTGATCCGGTGCAGTCTCGTTGCCAAAGCGGATGTCCTGCATCCTTGTGCCATGCAGGATGAAAGATCTTGGCGACGTAAGGTTGTGCATCAAAAAACGTACAGATCTTCAAGGCGTTGATCGCGTGCTGAGGCATGCGAACAGCCATCGTTTTGACACCGCGTAGCGCTAGCCAAGCGTCATCGGCGCTAAGCGAGTTGCCCATCGCATATTGTGCCGAGTGCAAGCGTGCGGCGACGGACTCATCCTTAGCGATGACCGCACCGAGCATGACGTCGGAATGGCCCGCAACATATTTTGTTCCAGCGACCACCGAGATATCCGCGCCCAACGCTAACGGGCGGTAGATATATCCAGAGCCCCAGGTGTTGTCTGCCGCCAGCAACACGCCATGGCTTTTTGCAATGGCGGCCATCGCGGGCAGATCGAGCATTTCAAAAAGCAAGGACCCGGGCGACTCAACATAAATCATTTTCGTATTGGGAGTGATGAGAGCGTCGAGATCGTCTTGTGCCGAGAAGTACGTGACGGAGATTCCCAAGCCCTTGAGTAATGCGCGATCAAGATTTTTAACAGGGCCGTAGACCCCGTCGCACACGAGGACGTGGTCGCCCGACTTCAGAATACCCAAGAAGGCGATGTTGATTGCGGCCATGCCCGAAGGAGCGAGCACGCAGTACGTTCCACCCTCAAGTTGCATAAACACTTCTTCGAGCGCGCGGTGCGTGTCCATGCCTGAGCGACCGTAGCTGATCGCACGCTCACCAGCGGCGCGTTTGGCGAATACACGCTCGAGTGCGGCGAGATTTTCGAAGCGAACGGTACTGGTCCGCATGGACGGCAAATTGACGGGTGCAGTGCCTGTTTCAGGATCAAACGGGGCACTACCGATATGAAGTAATTTGGTATCGAGATGATGCGTAGTCACGACGCGTCCTTTTATTAATGAGCGAATAAGCTAGATTTGTTTGAAACGAATGATGCCATCGGCATCAAGCGAGCGGGAGAGCTTTCCTTCAAAATACAGCGCATGTAAGTGTGCGATCGCCTCGCCCATGGCAAAGGTTGTTTGGTGTAAATCGAGCTTACGTTTAAACAGCACAGGCAGAATGTCGGTGGTCGACTGTGGGGTGATACATGCTGTGAGCACTTCGTCCAAACGATCGGCGTGATGGGCATGTTGTTGGGCGATGCGTTCGTGCAGGCCTGTAAACACTTTGCCGTGTGAGGGCAGAACAAGGGTGTCGACGGGTAAGTGATTAAATGCATTGAGTGAATTCAAATAAAGCGGTAGGGGGTTGGCGAGGGGCTCGTAGTCAAAGACGCTGACATTGGTCGAAATGCGGGGTAACACCATGTCGCCTGAAATAAGTACATTCAGGTCTTCGCAATAAAGCGAAATATGCTCAGGCGCATGACCGTAGCCGACGATCGCCTCCCAACGATGACCATTAATCGTGAGCGCACTGCCATGAAGCAAACGGATGTAGGACGGGGGCATGCTTGGCACAAGGCTGGGGTAGTAGCCTGCGCGTTCGCGGACTTGCTGCAAGGCGTCGGGATCGACCATGCCATGGCGGCCGAGGTGTCGCGCTGCACTTTCACCGCCGGAGGCCCCGCCTTTACTAATCGTCCAAAGTTTGGCTGTCATGTAGTCCGTCATACTCATGTAGAGCGGCGCGTTCCATTGTTCGCATAGCCAGCTCGCTAAGCCCGTATGATCAGGGTGCATGTGGGTGACGATCACGCGTAAGACGGGCAAGCCTTCAAGCTGCGTTTTAAACAGTTCCGTCCAAAGCGTTTTAACCTCGTCGCGGCTGATACCGCAGTCGATAATGGTCCATCCTTGCTTGCCTTCAATGCAGTCGCGGAGTAGCCATAAATTAATGTGATCCAACGCGAAGGGCAGGGGCATGCGGATCCACCGGAGCCCCGGCGCAAGCTCCATGGTTGAGCCGGGTGCAGGCAGTGTGTCGCCGAACGGATATTGCAGTTGATGTTCAAGAGGGTTCATATTGCGAGAGTCTCCGGACTTTTAGGCGTTATAGCAGGCATCATAAGTTACATTGACTTAAACTGTCATGCGCCAACACAACCGAATAAAGGCAGTGTATGCCCATCATCGAATCTCAAATTGATACCCGCTCACCGGCTTTTGCGGAAAACGCGGCGGCCATGCAGGCAAAAGTCAAAGACCTGCAACGGGTACTTCAACAAACGGCACGTGGCGGCAGCGACGCTGCACGGCAAAAGCATATCGCCCGAGGCAAGTTGTTGCCACGAGAGCGGGTTGAAAAACTGCTTGATCCTGGGACGCCATTTTTAGAGCTATCTGGTCTTGCCGCCCATGAGATGTATAACGGTGATGCGCCCGCGGCGGGCATCATCACTGGAATTGGGCGGGTGTCAGGCATAGAGTGCGTAATCGTATGTAACGACGCAACGGTGAAAGGCGGCACGTATTACCCACTTACCGTCAAAAAACATTTGCGCGCACAAGAAATTGCGATGCAGAACAACTTGCCGTGTATTTATCTGGTCGACTCTGGCGGCGCCAACTTGCCTCAACAAGAGGAGGTGTTTCCGGACCGCGACCACTTTGGCCGGATCTTTTATAACCAGGCCAATATGTCCGCGCAGGGTATCGCGCAAATCGCGGTTGTGATGGGCTCGTGCACGGCGGGTGGAGCATATGTGCCCGCGATGAGCGACGAGTCAATCATCGTGCGCAATCAAGGGACGATATTTTTGGGTGGACCCCCTTTGGTTAAGGCGGCGACGGGCGAACAAGTCAGCGCAGAAGATTTAGGTGGCGGTGATGTGCATACTCGCTTGTCGGGAGTTGCAGACCATCTCGCGGCAGATGATCATCATGCGCTACAGCTTGCGCGGGACGCGGTCAAAAACCTTAATCGTAAAAAGCCCGCTGATCAGATTGTGTTGCCCGTTAAGCCGCCGCGCTATGACCCGAGCGAAATCGATGGCATCGTGCCGCTCGATACGCGCAAGCCCTACGATGTTCGCGAAATCATCGCGCGTATTGTGGATGACTCAGCGTTTGATGAATTCAAGGCGCGCTTTGGCGCAACGCTGGTAACAGGGTTCGCGCACATCCATGGCATGCCCGTCGGCATCGTTGCGAACAATGGGATTCTGTTTTCTGAGTCCGCTCAAAAGGGCGCGCACTTCATCGAGCTGTGCGCACAACGCAAGATCCCACTGGTATTTTTGCAGAACATCACTGGGTTCATGGTAGGGCGAAAATACGAAAATGAAGGGATCGCGCGGCATGGCGCGAAATTGGTTACCGCGGTAGCGACGGCAGCCGTGCCTAAATTTACTGTCATTATTGGTGGTTCGTTTGGTGCAGGAAACTATGGCATGTGCGGGCGAGCATTCTCGCCGCGCCTATTGGTGATGTGGCCGAATGCGCGCATTTCCGTGATGGGCGGTGAGCAGGCAGCAAGCGTGCTTGCAACCGTACGACGTGAAGGGATGGAGGCGAAGGGTGAGGTGTGGAGTGCGGAACAAGAGGCTGCCTTTAAGGCGCCGATTCGTGATCAGTATGAGCGAGAGGGTCACCCATACTATGCGAGCGCTCGGCTTTGGGACGACGGAGTGATTGCGCCGTCCGATACGCGCCGTGTCTTGGCCTTGGGCTTGTCCGCCGCGATGAACGCGCCTATTCCCGACACGCGCTTTGGCGTGTTCCGCATGTAAGGCATTCAAAAGGAATCAGCGTGTTTACTACTTTATTGATTGCTAACCGTGGTGAAATTGCTTGCCGTGTGGCAGCGACGGCGCGCCGTCTTGGCATTAAGACCATTGCCGTGTATTCCGATGCGGATGCTGAATCAAAGCATGTCGCTGCATGCGATGTGGCGGTGCGTCTAGGCCCGGCGTCTGCGAGTGAAAGCTACCTTAAGGCCGATGATATTTTGCGGGTCGCGCTTGAGCAGGGCGCACAGGCGATCCATCCGGGGTATGGTTTCTTGTCTGAAAACGAAGCGTTTGCCGAGGCGTGTACGAAAGCCGGCATTTGCTTTGTTGGACCCCCCGCGTCGGCGATTGCAGCGATGGGCAGTAAATCCGCAGCGAAGACGCTGATGCAGAAAGCTGGCGTGCCGCTTGTGCCGGGCTACCACGGCGATGAACAAGCACCCGATTTTTTGCGACAACAAGCCGATGCGATGGGGTACCCCGTTTTGATCAAGGCGAGCGCGGGCGGCGGGGGCAAGGGGATGCGCGTGGTGACGGCATCCAAAGATTTCATCGCAGCGTTGACGTCGTGTAAGCGCGAAGCGAGCGCGAGCTTTGGCGACGACAAGGTCTTAATTGAACGTTATCTTCAAAAGCCGCGCCACATTGAAATACAAGTTTTTTCTGATACGCACAATCAGCATGTCTATTTGTTTGAGCGTGATTGTTCGGTACAGCGTCGACATCAAAAGGTGATCGAAGAAGCGCCTGCCCCGGGCATGACAGACGCGCGTCGCCAGGCGATGGGCGAGGCGGCGATTGCGGCGGCGCGTGCGGTTAATTACGTTGGCGCGGGGACGGTAGAGTTTATTGCCGAGCCTGATGGTAAGTTTTATTTCATGGAAATGAACACTCGTCTACAGGTCGAACATCCGGTGACAGAAATGATCACTGGATTGGATCTGGTCGAGTGGCAGTTGCGTGTGGCATCGGGTGAGCGGTTGCCTAAGACCCAACAAGAGCTGCAACGTTGCGGTCATGCAATCGAAGCACGGATCTACGCCGAAAATGCAGACAAGGATTTTTTGCCGTCGATTGGACGGTTAATGCATCTAGAATTTCCGACGCATGATGCCTTTGTGAATGCGGATGTACGGGTGGATGGTGGTGTACGTGCAGGCGATACGATTTCGCCCTATTACGACCCGATGATTGCCAAGCTCATTGTGCGCGGGGCAGACAGGGAGCAGGCGCGTGCTCGGATGTTACGTGCCCTAGCGGCGACGCAAATTGTTGGTGTGCATACGAACGTTGCCTTCTTGAGTCGCTTGATGGGTGACGAGGCGTTTGCGCAAGCAGACTTAGATACGGGCTTGATTGAACGACGACGCGAAACGTTATTGCCAGCCCCGACACCCGCATCGCGAGAATCTTTACTCCTTGCTGCCGCCGCTGTTCTAGAACAAGAAAGAGAGACCGGAACCCAGGACCCCTGGGCTGAGCGCAATGGTTGGCGGGTTGATGGGAAATACGCCCGCACCTTGAGCTTTCAGGATGCAGAGAGCACACAAGATGTTGTGGTGGAGATTGTCGAGAGACAATTGACCTTGGCTGTTGCAACGCATCGCGCAACGGTCGAGGTGGTGTCGCAAGCCGCGGGTAATCCGTATGCCCAGAGAGTGACGCTCTTGATGGGAAATGGCCAACTTGCCGGCACGGTTGTGCGCCAAGGTACACGAATCGATGTGTTTGTGATGGGCAAGTGCGAGACGCTGTTTTTGAAAGATGCGTTGGCAAGCGCGGGGCAGGCCGAGGCCGATCACGCTGGGAGCTTAACGGCCCCAATGCCTGGGAAAATCATCGCAATCGAGGTGCAGGCGGGCGACAAAGTCAAGCGTGGGCAAGCGCTTTTAGTGATGGAGGCCATGAAAATGGAACACACCATTGTGGCTGGGGTGGATGGGATAGTAGAAAACATCCATTTTGGCGTGGGTGAGCAGGTGGCCGAGGGCGCAGTGTTAATTAGCTTAGAGCAGTAAGGAATTTTTATGTCACAATTAGATGTCTTTAACGGGGAGTTCTCTCATGTCATTTAAATCCTGGATCAAAGTTTTAAGCGCGGCTGCTGTCATAGCTGCCGTTGCGGCGCCTGTACAGGCGCAACAGTTTTTCCGTATTGGTACGGGCGGAACAGGCGGTACATACTACCCAGTGGGCGGCATGATTGGTAACTTAGTCACGCAGCCTGGAAAGCTTGTTGCGTCGGCGGTAGCAACAAACGGGTCTGTCGCAAACGTAAACGGCATCGTGGGCGGTTCCCTTGAGTCTGGATTTAGTCAATCAGACGTCGCTTTTTGGGCGTTTAGCGGAACAGGAACATTCGAAGGTAAGCCCAAGGCCGCTGATCTGCGCTTGATCGGTACGCTTTATCCAGAAAGCATTCACCTCGTGGTTAAAAAGGGTTCGGGAATCAAATCCGTCGCTGATCTGCGCGGTAAGCGCGTTTCGATGGATGAGCCTGGCTCGGGAACCTTGGTCGACGTGCGTTTGATTATGGGCGCCTACGGCATGACTGACAAGGATGTGAAGGCTGAATACCTGAAGCACAGCCAGGCTGGTGAGAAGATGAAAGACGGCGGGCTGGATGCCTTCTTTGTCGTGGGTGGAGCGCCGATTGCAGCCATTGCAGAATTGGCAACGGGAGCAGGCGGTGTTGAGTTGGTGCCGATCGTTGGCCCGCAGATCGATAAGCTGCTCAGTCAGCAGCGTTTCTTCACGCCAGATACCATTGCAGGAGGTACGTACCAAGGTATAGGCGAAGTTAAGACGATCTCGGTGAATGCGCAGTGGGTGACATCCGCTAAGCAGCCAGAGTCGGTTGTCTATCAAATTGTTAAAGCTGTTTACTCTGACGCAGCACAAAAGACGTTGGCAGCTGGCCATGCAAAAGGCAAGTTCATCACGCCAGCTAATGCGGTCGTTGGTGCAGGCATTCCTTTTCACCCCGGCGCAGAAAAGTTTTATAAAGAAGTTGGTTTGTTGAAGTAGCTTGATGTGCAGCGCAGGCACGATAGTGCGCTGTATCGAGATAAATAGGTAGATCTTAGGGCGGTGATCGCGCGAGCGTGATACCGCCCTTAACATTTAAAGAGAGTTTGTATGCAAATAGATGAAGCCAAGGCACAGGCACTAACAGAAAAATTTGATCCGGACATTCGGTTTCGACCTGTCACGCCAGTCGCTGCCTGGATCGTGTCTATTTTGTTGGTCTCCTTGTCTGCGTTTCACTATTACACCGCGGGTTTCGGTTTGCTCAGAGAGTCAACGCATCGAGGCGTGCATTTGGCGTTTGTATTGAGTTTGATTTTCTTGGTCTTTGGTTTTAATAAGAGTGCATACAACCGAACACCAAAATCGACATGGCTTGCACCAGGGGGGGTGCCGCTCTTTGACTGGATTGTTGCCATCGCATTGGCCTTGACCGTTTTATATATCCCATACATTTTTGAAGACCTTGCTTTCAAGGTCGGAAACCCCTCTACGCTCGACGTGGTGATGGGCACGATCTTGATGGTGGGCTTGCTCGAAGGCACACGGCGTGCAATGGGATGGCCTCTGCCAGTCATCGCGATCGTCTTTATGGCCTATGCCATGTACGGCAGAGCGTTCCCAGGATTACTGCAGCATGCGGGTAATACGTGGCCGCAAATTGTTAACCATATGTACCTCACGAGTCAGGGCGTCTATGGTGTAGCGGTAGGCGTTGTCGCGACGTACGTCTTTCATTTTGTGTTGTTCGGTGTACTCGCGACGCGGATTGGGCTTGGCCAGTTATTTCTGGATGTGGCCTCGGCCGTTGCTGGGCGTTATGCAGGTGGGCCGGCCAAGGTCTCTGTTGTGGGCTCGGCGATGTTCGGGATGCTGTCCGGCTCTTCGATCGCGAACGCGGTGACTGTGGGATCCTTGACGATTCCAGCGATGATCCGGGTGGGCTACCCGCGACATTTCGCCGCGGCGGTTGAGGCCGCCTCAAGCACGGGTGGGCAGATTACGCCGCCTATCATGGGCGCAGCTGCGTTCTTGATGATTGAGTTTCTTAATATCCCTTATCAAGATATTGCAATGGCAGCCGCCTTTCCTGCCTTCTTGTATTTTTTCGGCATGTTTATGCAAGTGCACTTTGAGGCCAAGCGACAAAATTTGCGTGGCCTGACAGAAGAAGAGATGCCGAAGCTTAAAGAGTCGTTCCGTAAGCGGTGGCCTACGTTGATCCCTCTGTTTGTTTTGATTGGGGTGTTGGTGAGTGGTCGTACGCCTTACATGGCGGCGTTCGCGGGCATCACGGCATGTATCGTGGTGGGCATGCTTAATCCGGCCCAGCGGCTGCGCTGGCGCGATCTCTACGATGCCTTCGAGATTGGCGCGAAGTATGCGCTGGCAGTTGGCGCGGCGGCGGGTACGGTTGGCATCGTGATCGGTGTGGTCACGCTGACGGGCGTAGGGTTCAAGGTGTCGTTTATTGTGATCGCCGCATCGCAGGCGATTGCTGGCACCTTGTCTGCGGTGCTGCCAGACTTCATGGCAAATATGCAAACGCTGACCTTAATCGCTGCCTTGACGATGACAGGCATTGTTTGCATCTTGATGGGATGCGGGATCCCAACGACCGCGAACTACATCATCATGGTGGCTGTCGCGGCCCCAACGCTCGTTCAGCTTGGAGTGCAGCCGCTTGCCGCGCACATGTTTGTGTTTTATTTCGGGATTCTTGCCGACTTAACCCCGCCCGTAGCACTTGCGGCGTATGCCGCAGCGGGCATGGCCGGAAGCGATCCGTTCCAGACAGGTAATACGGCATTTAGGTTGGGCATCAGTAAATTGCTTGTACCGTTCGTATTTGTATTTTCGCCTTCGTTGCTGTTGGTTCTGAAGGGCTTCACGTGGGAAGACTTTGTGATTACCTTGAGTGGTTGCATGGTTGGTTTGGTATTGTTGTCAGCATCGTTCTCGGCTTATTTCTTGACCGGGATGCGCACATGGGAGCGCTGGGTGTTTGCGATTGCTGCCCTGTTGTTTATTGCTCCTGGTTGGAAAAGCGGTTTGGCTGGGCTGTTGCTTGCCTCACCGGCCGTTGCCACGCAATTTATGCGCTGGCGAACACCCGCAAAATAAATTTGCTGTGGCGATTGTCGTTTTTGTTTTTTAGGGGTAAAGTGGAATCACAACGTGGGGCGATGGTTGCCCCGGTTAAAACAGGAGCCCGTAGCTACTATGTTCGATATCCTGGTTTACCTGTTTGAGAACTACTACACCCCCGAGGCCTGTCCTTCGGCCGAGGTGTTGGCCAAGCGCCTCGCGGCTGCCGGGTTTGAGCACACCGACATTGACGATGCGCTCGGCTGGCTAGTCGGCTTGGCGGAAACGACCGAGCAATGTGTAGAGCTTGCCCATACACCCGGCAACGGCACGCGGGTCTACGCCGAGTCTGAGCAGCAACATCTTGGCGCGATAGCGATTGGGTTCATCACGTTTTTAGAGGCCACCGAGGCTTTGTCCCCCGTGTTGCGAGAGATTGTGATTGACCGCGCGATGGCGACTACGGAAGGGCCGGTTTCGTTGCAGAAAATAAAAATCATCGCTTTGATGGTGCTCTGGAGTCAGGAGGCCGAAGTCGACCACTTGATACTCGAAGAGCTCCTACGTGATGACGGCGACCGTTTGCTGCACTGATTAGCTTGTTGGCCCCTGCTTTGTCTTCCTACCGTGGACGCTTTGCGCCCAGCCCAAGCGGGCCGCTTCATGCGGGGTCCGCGGTGGCCGCGATCGCGAGCTACGCAGACGCGCGCGCCAATGGTGGCAAGTGGCTACTGCGCATTGAGGATTTGGATGCCCCGCGCAACGCTCCTGGCGCCGTTGAGACGATTTTGAGCCAACTGCGAGCGCTTGGCATGGCATGGGATGAGGACATTGTCTTTCAATCTCGTCGAATGTCTGCCTACCAGTCGGCATTTGATAGCCTTCAGTCGTTAAATCTCGTTTATCCCTGTGGATGTACGCGTCGAGAAATCGCGGACTCGGCTGTCCAAGGCCCTTTAAGGCGCGCGGATGGAGAGTACCCCTACCCCGGAACCTGTCGTCTGGGGCTACCAATAGGCCGCCAGCCGCTTTCCTGGAGGGTTCGAGTACCGGAGGGCACCTATCGGTTCGAGGACCGCTGGCAAGGCTGGCTGGAGCAGGATGTCGCGCATGCAGTGGGCGATTTTGTCGTGAAGCGTGCAGATGGGGTTTGGGCCTATCAGCTTGCTGCAGTCGTCGATGATGCGGCACAACAGATTACAGCCATCGTTAGAGGTGAAGACTTACTTACTAGCACAGCTAGGCAAAACATGCTTCGAGAAGTATTTGGATACCTGCAGCCGACCGTCTTACATGTGCCGCTGGTGGTCGATCAACAGGGTCTGAAGCTTTCAAAACAAAATGGGGCGAAGGCGCTTGACCAGGGCCGACCGCTTGAAGTCTTGCAGCAGGCGTGGGTAGACTTAGGGTTTGAAAGAGTGGTTGCCACTAATATAGAGACATTTTGGTCCTCAGCCTTATCGGTTTGGGCACAAGGGCCGACTCGTGCTAACTTGCACGGCACTCCCCGGCGCCCTTATGATCCGCGCTAGCTTGAATTAACGCATGGACCCGACCGCCTATTTTTAGGTGTGGGTCAGAATGGATAAGAATGACTAAGACACTAATAATTGCTGAGAAACCCTCGGTCGCCCTTGATATTTCTAGAGCGCTAGGCGGTTTCACGCGCGAGGGCGACTACTTTGAAAACGACAAATATGTGTTGTCTTCAAGCGTGGGTCACCTTTTGAGCTTGGTCGCACCGAACGACCCAGTTAAGGGAAAGTGGAGTTTTAACCACCTTCCGGTGATTCCTCCCCAGTTTGAGCTCGGGCCAAGTGATAAGCGGTCAGCCGAACGACTCAAAATGTTGGTGCGACTGATTAAGCGTAAAGATGTCTCAGCGCTCATTAATGCTTGTGACGCTGGGCGCGAAGGCGAACTGATCTTTCGCTACATCGAGCAATACGCTTCGCAAAAAAAACCAGTGCAGCGCCTGTGGTTGCAGTCGATGACGCAAGACGCGATTCGCGAAGCGTTTACGCAATTGCGGTCCGACGACACCATGAAGCCGCTCGAGGCCGCTGCGCGTTCGCGCGCCGAGGCTGATTGGTTGGTGGGCATCAACGGTACGCGTGCGATGACCGCGTTCAACAGCAAGGACGGTGGATTTTTTAAAACACCTGTCGGACGTGTCCAGACGCCTACGTTGGCCATTGTGTTTGAGCGCGAAGAAAAAATTCGACGCTTCGAGCCGCGCAATTATTGGGAAGTCCGCGCGACGTTTGTCGCAGCTGGTGGTTTGTATGAAGGTCGTTGGTTTGATTCGAATTTCAAGAAAAACCCTGAAGACCCCGCGCAGCATGAATCGCGTTTATGGGTCGAAGCGGCTGCAAAAAGTGTTGTTGCCGCATGTCGTGGACAGTCTGGCATTGTCAATGAAGTGGCGAAGCCAAAAACGGAAGCTGCCCCGGCATTGTTTGATTTGACGTCGTTGCAGCGTGAGGCAAACGGTCGTTTTGGTTTTTCTGCGAAGACGACACTGTCTCTGGCGCAAAGTCTTTACGAGCGTCACAAGGCCTTAACCTATCCGCGTACGGACTCCAAGCATTTGCCTGAGGACTACATCAACACCGTGAAGGCAACGATGGATGCGCTCGCCGAGGGTGGTGGCGTAAGCAAAGGCTTAGCACCGCATGCCGCGACGATCAAAAAAAATGGTTGGGTCAAACCTAACAAGCGAATTTTCGACAACAAAAAGGTGTCGGATCACTTTGCGATTATCCCAACGCTTCAGATTCCGAAAGAACTGAGTGAGGCCGAAGCCAAGCTATATGACCTAGTGGTGAAACGGTTTCTGGCGATATTTTTCCCAGCGGCTGAGTTCCGTCTGACGACGCGTACGACCATCGTGCAGTCACATCAATTTAAGTCAGAGGGCAAGGTGTTGGTGTCCCCCGGTTGGTTAGCCGTTTGGGGTCGTGAAGTACAAGGTGAGGATGCGACCCTTGTTGCGGTGGCTGAAGGCGAGAAGGTCCGCACTGAGGAAGTCGAGAGCGTTCCCTTGGTGACGAAGCCGCCGGCCCGCTATAACGAGGGCACGTTGCTGTCAGCGATGGAAGGCGCTGGAAAGCTTGTGGACGATGACGATTTCGCGCAGGCGATGTCAGAGCGTGGCTTAGGCACGCCGGCCACGCGCGCGTCAATTATCGAAGGCTTGCTCAACGAAAACTATTTACGCCGCGAAGGCCGTGACTTGGTTCCAACCGCTAAGGCGCGTCAATTGATGACGCTACTCAATGGGCTGGACGTTAAAGAACTGACCTCTCCTGAGTTGACAGGCGAGTGGGAGCACAAGCTTAAACAAATCGAACAAGGCGAGCTTGAGCGATTCGCGTTTATGCAAGAAATTGCACAGATGACACAAGTAATTGTGAAGCGCGCGAAGGAATACGACCGCGATACGGTGCCAGGCGACTATGTGAGCCTGCAGACACCCTGCCCGAAATGCGGCGCAGAGGTAAAAGAAAATTATCGGCGCTATGCGTGTACAAAATGTGATTTCTCGATTGGCAAACACCCTGGAGGCCGCACGTTTGAGCCTGTTGAGGTCGAGACCTTAATCACGGACAAACACATTGGACCTTTGCAGGGTTTCATCAGCAAAATGGGACGTCCGTTTGCTGCTATTTTGAAGCTTGATCCTGATTCAAAGTTGGAATTCGATTTTGGTCAGCGAGATGAAGAGTCCAATGAACCGGTTGATTTTTCGGGTCGCACCGCGCTAGGCCCCTGCCCGAAATGCACGGCACCGGTGTACGAGCACGGCATGAGCTACATCTGCGAAAAATCGGTCGGCCCTGAGCGCAATTGCGATTTCCGTTCTGGAAAAGTGATTCTCCAGCAGGAAGTCGGCCCTGATCAAATGGTTAAGTTGCTAGCGACTGGGAAAACAGATTTGCTAGAGGGGTTTGTGTCGAGCCGCACCAATCGTAAGTTCAAGGCCTACCTTTCTCGTGGTGCAGAGGGCAAAGTGAGCTTTGAGTTTGAGGCGCGTCCGGATAAGCCTGGCCGCAAAACAGCAGGTAAGACCGCGAGCAAGACGGCTGCCAAAACCCCCGCTAAGAAAGCGACCAAAACGGCGACGAAAACAGCGACCAAGACAGTCAAAAAAGCCGTAACAAAAACACCAGCCAAAAAAGCTGCCGTGAAAAAAGTGGCTAAAAAAGCTGTGAAGAAGGTTGCAAAAAAAGCGGCTAAAACGACTGCAAGCGAATAAAGGCTGTAAATGAGCGTGCAGTCAGTAGTGAAGCGGATGACGATCCCGCGATTAATAGCGTGCAAGGGCCAGCGCAAAATCGTTGCGTTGACCGCGTACAGCGCACCGGTGGCACGCGCCATAGATCCGTGCGTTGACTTTATTTTGATCGGCGATTCGACGGCAATGGTTGCCTACGGATTGCCCAATACCTTGTCAATTTCGCTCGAGACCATTGCGCAACACACGGCTGCCGTGGCACGCAGCACGCAGCGAGCGTGCATTGTGGCGGACTTGCCTTTTGGCAGCTATCAGGAGTCGCTTGCGCAAGCTTTTCGCAGTGCAGGCCATTTATTGAGCCATGGTGCAGATGCCGTGAAGCTTGAAGGCGGCGCGATCATGGCGGAAACGATTCAGTACCTGTCTGCGCGGGGCGTTCCTGTGTTGGCGCATATTGGTTTGATGCCGCAGTATGTCAATACGATGGGCGGTTATTTGTCGCAGGGTAAAACACCGGAGGATGCCGCACGTATTCTTGCTGATGCCCATGCGGTCGAGCGCGCGGGTGCGTTTGGCATCGTGCTGGAAGGGGTGCAAGAAGCGCTGGCAGCGGACATTACTGCACAGGTTTCCATCCCTACGATCGGCATCGGTGCATCACCAGCTTGCGATGGACAAATTCTGGTGACAGAAGATATTTTGGGATTAAGTGGCGAGCGCGCGCCGAAATTTGTCAAACGTTATGCCGATCTCGATACAATGATGCGCAAGGCGGTGGAGCAGTATGCCGACGAGGTGCGCAGCGGAGCGTTCCCTGAGCCTCAACATTGTTTTGGTGTGAAAAACACCTGATCTTTAGAAGCATCATCCATGACAACAGCAGAAAAACCTTGGCATATCGTTAGGCGTTCCAAGGTGCACGGTAATGGCGTATTCGCGGCGCGCAACATCCCTGAAGGCACCCGCATCATTGAGTACGGTGGTAAAACCATTAGCAACAAGGAAGCTGATCGTAGGCATCCGACCAATCCTGACGACCCGTTTCATACTTTTTTCTTCTCGTTAAGCTCGGGCAAGGTCATTGATGGTGATGATCATGGCAACGAGGCTCGATGGATTAATCACGCTTGTGAGCCGAACTGTGAAAGCTCAGAAGGTAAAGGCGGCAAACGCGTTTACATCATGGCTAAACGTGATATCAAGCGTGGCGAAGAGCTTAACTACGATTATGGCCTGGTCATTGAGGATGAAAAGCTAACCAAGGAGCTGAAGCTTCAGTACGAATGTCGTTGTGGTGCACCGAGCTGCCGAGGGACGATGCTAGGCGTGCCGGAAAAAAAGGCCAAGAAGGCCAAGAAAAAAACTAAATCCGTTTAAGCAATTACGCGCTTAAACGAGCTGCCACCACGCTAAGCCTAAGGCGCCCACGGCGCCACCGGTTAGCATGGTGCGCAAGCGAAGCATCCAGCCTGGGATAAGACCTGGCACCTTGCGTGCAAGCAGTCCGTCAAGCACCCATTGCAGGGCTAAGCCGGCCATGAGCATTCTCAGCCCGACATCGGGCAGCGCGAGTGTGGCGAACCAACCAATCAGTGCGGGAAAGACGCTCCAGACAAAGAGCGTGCCGCGTGGCGCATCCGCCGAAGCATGTACAGCCAGCCCCCACCACAAGGCACCCACAAAGCTCAGGATGATGGCACCGTACATGATGAGTGCCGTCAGCGCGATGAGTGGATCTAACCCCGTTCCGACGATGGTTGATAAAGCAAGCACCCAAAAAGGGGCCAGACCAAGCAAGCCTGGTAACAAAGCGGCCCGAGGGATGCGGGCAGGTGGTAGTTGGCTGTTTGCGGAAGAGAGTAGATCAGACATAATCACCATATTACCAAGAGCGCCGGATCGCTGAGCGAAGACCTGTGAACGAAATTAGACAAATTGCCCTCGCCGCACTCCAAGAAAAGTCTTGGGACGCAAAAGCCATGTGGCTCGAACGCGCTGACGTAAATGTCCCGATCGACATTGAAGCCGACCTCGGAGGGCATGGTGGGCTTGCTATGCATATCCCCGGACGCCCTACCCTAAACTTTGTTCCGCCGGCTGGACTCTTATCCCGCAGCGTGCATACGCTCGAGGGCCGCGCAGTGCTGATCCACGCCCTCGCACATATTGAGTTCAATGCAATTAATCTCGCCTTGGATGTTGTGTGGCGATTTTCTGGGATGCCCGAAAAGTTCTACCGTGAGTGGATTGGAGTGGCACGGGAAGAGTCAGAGCACTATCGATTGTTGTCGGAGCATTTGGCCGACCTGGGCTATTGCTATGGCGACTTCCCTGCGCACGATGGGTTGTGGGAGATGGCACAGCGCACACAAGAGGATGTGTTGGCGCGTTTGGCACTCGTGCCTCGTACGCTCGAGGCGCGCGGCTTGGATGCGTCACCCGCAGTCAGGCATAAGCTCGCAAGTGGTGGAGATCGTCGTGGTGCAGAGATCGTCGATCTCATTTTGCGCGAAGAGATCGGGCATGTGGCGATTGGAAATTATTGGTACAGATGGCTTTGTGCGCAGCGCGGTTTCGATCCGGTGGCGCAATACGCTGCGCTCGCTTCAACGTATCGTGCCCCTAAGCTCAAAGGGCCCTTCAATGTGCACGCGCGGTTAGCCGCAGGCTTTGAGCCTGAGGAAATCGCCGCGCTGCAAAGACAGTAATAGGACCGAGGTCAGTCATGTCCGATGTGCAAAATATCCTTTTCATCATGGCCGACCAATTCCGCGCAGACCATCTTGGATGCGAGGGCCACCCGTATTTAAAAACGGCGAACCTGGATGCCTTAGCAAAACGAGGAGTACGGTTTAGCCGGGCGTTTGTGAACTCGGGCGTGTGTGGGCCGTCACGCATGAGCTATTACACAGGCCGCTACCCCTCAAGCCACGGTACGACATGGAATCGAGTGCCACTAGCAATCGGCGAGGTCACGCTAGGGGAGTACCTCGCGCGTGCTAAGCGCGATCTTGTATTAGCTGGAAAGACCCACGTGATTCCGGATGTGGCAGCTTTGCAGAGATTGGGCATTGATGGCCAGTCCGAACTTGCGTACTTGCTTAGACGAGGCGGCTTCAAGGAAATCGATCGTTATGATGGACATCATCCGCCGGGGCAGGAAAGCGGATACCCCGCATACTTGAAGCAGCACGGATACGTATCAGAAGATCCTTGGACGGATTACGTTATCGCGGGCGTTGATGCTAAGGGCGAGGTCGTAAGCGGCTGGAACATGCGGAATGTTTACCTCCCAGCGCGTGTCGCTGAACCACACTCGGAAACGGCCTACATGACAGACCAGGCTTTGGCGTTCATGCGCAGCAAGGGCGACTCCCCTTGGGTGTTACACCTGAGCTACGTTAAGCCGCATTGGCCCTATATGGCGCCAGCGCCGTATCACAATATGTATACGGCCGAGCAGTGTTTGCCAGTCGTACGTAATGAGCAGGAAAAAATTGACGCGCACCCCGTGGTGGCAGCCTATCGACAGCATGAGGAAGGACAGAATTTCAGTCGTGATGAATGTATTCGCACGGTACGTCCCGCCTATCAGGGCTTGATACACCAGCTGGACGATCACTTGGGCAGATTGTTTGACTACATGGAAGCTGCGGGGTTGATGAAGAATACGATGATCGTATTTACATCAGACCACGGAGATTTTCTAGGGGATCATTGGTTGGGTGAAAAAGAACTGTTCTACGATGCGATACAGAGAGTGCCTTGCATTGTCGTGGACCCTGATCACCGCGCGGATGCAACGCGAGGCACAGTTGATGCAAGAATGGTTGAAGCGGTTGATTTTGTACCAACTTTTTTAGAAGCGCTTGGTGTGGAAGGCGCATCGCAGCGAATCGAAGGAATGAGCTTATTACCCTTGCTGCGCGGGGATTCACCTGCTTGGCGCCAGGCGGCGTTTTCAGAGTTGGACTACAGTTTTAGACAGGCACGATTATTGTTGAATAAAACGCCGCAACAGGCGCGCGCCTATTCGATGCGAACGGATCGATGGCGCTATGTGTATTGGCTCGATGAGCCAGAACAATTGTTTGATCTAGAAAAAGATCCGCAAGAGTTCGATGACCTTGGGCGTGATGCGGGACATACTGCGACGCGTGAACAGCTCAGAAGCCAGTTGTTTGATTGGATGGCACGACGTAAAAGGCGTGTCACGATGTCAGATGAGGAGGTCGCCCGCGCGACGCACGCGCATAAACGCGCAGGCGTCTTTTTTGGGCAATGGTAAGTGACAAAAAAATCGGGCTCCTATTTGAGAGCCCGATCATTGAAACGCATTAGTTTTTCAGGTGACGATTCAGTGCGCTCAGAACCGCTTTAAAAGAAGCCGTCACAATGTCGCGATCAATCCCTACGCCAAAGCCTGTTGGTGCGTCACCGATGCGAACTTCAACGTAGCATGCAGCGCGCGTATCCGTTCCTGTGCCAATCGCGTGCTCATGGTAATCCATGATGCGTACGGGCTCACCTAACGAATTGACGAAAGCTGAAATTGCGCCGTCTCCTGTTCCCGTGAGGGCGCGACGCTTACCGTCAACGTCGAACTCAACCTCAATTGTGAAGTGTTGTCCCTCGGCGGCCGACGGGTCGCCAGTAATACGATGCTTGATCAGTGACCAAGGTTTGGTTTGAGTTAGATATTCTGTATTAAAGATGTTGTAGACATCGGCGGCCGTCACTTCGCGACCGGTCTCATCGGTCACGCGTTGAATTGCGCGACTGAATTCGATTTGTAGACGACGTGGCAAGGCCAGTCCATGCTCTTGTTCAAGCAGATAGGACACCCCTCCTTTACCGGACTGACTGTTGACTCGAATCACCGCATCGTAGTTGCGACCCAGGTCGGCCGGATCAATGGGCAGGTAGGGGACCTCCCAGATGGCATCGGCTTTCTGCACAGCGAAGCCTTTCTTGATGGCATCCTGGTGTGAGCCCGAAAATGCAGTGAAGACCAAGTCGCCTGCGTAAGGGTGACGTGGATGAACAGGCAACTGATTACAAAATTCTACGCAACGACGGACCTCATCGATATCGGAGAAGTCCAGGCCTGGATGAATCCCTTGGGTGTAAAGATTTAAAGCGAGCGTAACGATATCGACGTTACCCGTACGTTCGCCGTTACCAAACAGGCAGCCTTCAACGCGATCTGCGCCGGCCATCAAGCCCAGTTCGGCTGCAGCGACAGCTGTGCCGCGGTCGTTATGCGGGTGCAAGCTGATGACAATGCTGTCGCGCTTGTTAAGATTGTTGTGCATGTATTCGATTTGATCGGCATACATGTTGGGCGTGGTCGCTTCAATCGTTGCGGGCAAGTTATAAATAATTTTGCGCTGTGGCGTTGGCTTCCACACCTGGGTCACGGCGTTGCAGACCTCGAGTGCAAAGTCAGGCTCCGTGGTGCTGAATACCTCTGGTGAGTATTCGTAGAGCCACTCTGTTTGTGGATACTTCGCCATGTTGTCCATGACGCATTGCGTGCCTTCAGTTGCGACTTGTTTGACCTCTTCGCGATTCATGTTGAACACGATGCGGCGAAAGCCTGGGGCACACGCGTTGTACAGGTGAATCATTGCGCGCTTGGCACCCGCAGCGGACTCAACGGTGCGCGCAATCAACTCTGGTCGCGCCTGCGTCAACGCGATAATGGTGACGTCATCAGGAATCAGCTTGTCATCAACAAGTGTGCGGACAAAGTCAAAGTCGGTTTGTGATGCCGAGGGGAATCCAACCTCGATTTCTTTAAAGCCAATTTTGAGCAGCATATTGAAAAAGCGCAGCTTGCGCTCGACGCTCATGGGCTCGATCAACGACTGATTGCCATCTCGCAAGTCTGTGCTCATCCACACGGGAGGGTGAGTGATTCGCTTGGTTGGCCAAGTGCGCTCAGAAAAGTCGCGCTCGAATGGCTTGAATGGGATGTATTTGGTGGCTGGATTCGAAAGCATCATGGTCCTCAGTTTCTTTGCATGACGCAGCGATGGGCGAACATCACTGCAGTCTAGTGTTGGTTTCAGCCAACGATCCGTTATCGGAAATTTTTAATGGGGTGGGGTACTGCAAGGTGGCGGGTGGTTGCCGGACTGCCACGGGGCACTAGGCCCGGCAACCGATCGCTAGTAGTAGCGGCTGTAGGCCAGCCGTTACAGCGCAGTCGCCACGCACGAGCACACACAGGCCTGAAGAGGCCTTGTGGTTTGCGAGGGAGCGAGCAGGGCCCGCGATCGTTGCGTTCATAAGCCGTAGTCGAACACAAAATGAGGCTAAGCGCAAGTTTAGAGGCAGCAAAGCACCAAAATGGGGCCAGCCTGCCCCGCCAATATGTGGAACTACGCCAACATCGTGGGTTCGCGTTGGCCGTTTTTGTTTGCTGGCGCGTGCGGTGCTGTCGGGGTCGTTTGAGCTTGCAGGGCCTGTTCGAGCGCCGTCTTTTGCTCTCGGGCTAGCGCGATTTTTTGAACGCGGCCGCTACGTACTTGTGAAAGAGTGGTTTGCAAATTACCGACGGTGATGGGTGTGCTTTGGTCTTTCCAGACCCAATTGAGAACCTCAAGCGCCTGTGGACTCAAGCCCGCGCACAGTTTTCTGGCCTCAGAAATCGGCACGAGTGCTGCGCGCCCACGCTTTAGACTCCCCTTAAGCCAGCTAGAGATCAGACTGAATGCGATTAAGACGAGAATGAAGGCAATGGCCCACCAAAAATAGTTTTGGTATTGCATGATGAAGTCCACGACAGTCTTGCCTAAAATTTCGGCGAGGCCTGTGACATGTAGTCCGAACTCGAGCCAGGACTTGCCTCGTGCAAGGATTGTTTGGACAAAAAAGAGCGCGATTGCCGAGATAGTAAGCACCACGGTGACTCGTATTAATAGCCTTGGTAGCGCAAGGCGCAACAAGGTGTTACCAAGTAAATAGGCGTCTTTTCGCAGGTCGGCGGTGTTTTGTGTGATCATCATGCAAAATATTGTACCTATGAGCCGCAATTTTCTCGAGCTTCGTCTAGGCCAAAGCCTGACATTAACCCCCGCCCTGCAACAGTCCATCAAACTGTTACAGCTGTCGGCGCTTGATTTCGAGGCCGAAATAGCCCGTGCCTTGGCTGAAAATCCGCTACTTGAGCAGGAAGGTGAGGGCTTGCAAACCCCTGCGGCCGCGGCAATCGCCCACCCAGGGGATGGGCCCGTTTATGAGGGGGACGCGAAGGAACAAGCTCAGGCGGAGGCAGATTTTGCCTCCGACGAGCGCTATGACGATCGCCGCCCTTCCGAGCGGGATCGCGTCGAGTTTTCGTCAGAGCCTCGCGCATCACGGGACGATGACTTTCCGGACCGCCCAGAGGCTGCACGCGAAACTAATTTGCGTGAACACTTACTGAGCCAGTTAGGAACAGCGCGATTAACCCCTAAAGACGCCGCGTTGGTTGAGTTGTTGATTGAGGAGCTCAACGAAGACGGCTTTCTTGCTTCGCCGCTTGATGAAATCGCGAGTTGGATGAAGCCAGAGCTGGGCATCGAGGCTGAAGACTTCAACGCGCCTTTGCTGATGTTGCAATCGTTTGACCCAGCGGGCGTTGGTGCACGGAGTCTGGCGGAGTGCTTGGCGTTGCAGGTGCAGTTTGCAGAGCCGGACAAATTTCCAGAGCTATTAGATGTACGGACCCTAACGCTTGCCCGTACGCTGTGTCAGCAGCATCTTGCCGTACTCGCAACAGGCAACATGACAAAGCTCAGAGAGCTGCTCAACTGTGAGCCCGAAGAGCTGCGTTGCGTGCACGCAGTGATCTTGCGGTTGAATCCTAGACCAGGAAGTGCATGGAATAAACCAGCAGCTGATTTTGCCGTGCCGGACGTCATTGTGCGAAAAACGCGAAAGGGCTGGGTGGCTTCGTTAAACGAGTCCATCATGCCCAAGTTGCGAGTCAATGTGCTTTACGCCGAAGCGTTAGGTAGTTCGCGCGGCGGGGCAAATAGCGCACTGCACGGACAACTACAAGAGGCGCGCTGGATGATACGCAACGTCGCGCAGCGGTTTGAAACGATTCTGCGCGTATCAGAAGTGATCGTGCATCACCAACAGAGTTTCTTTTCAAAAGGCTGGGCGGCCGTCAGACCACTGACGCTTAAAGATGTGGCGGGCGAGCTGGGCATGCATGAGTCGACCGTGTCCCGCGCGACGACGCAAAAATTTATGGTGACACCGTTTGGCACGGTGGAATTAAAGCGGTTTTTCAGCACAGGACTTGCAACAGAAGGTGCTGAGGCGACCTCATCGACTGCGGTGCAAACGCGCATACGCGTTTTAATTAGTCAGGAAGACCGCAACCGGCCATTGTCCGATAGCCAACTGGCAAAGTTATTAGATCAGGATGGCATTACGATCGCGAGGCGGACTGTTGCGAAATATCGAGAGTTATTACGGATACCGATCGCGCCGTTGCGCAAGTCGCAGGCTGGAGTCGGTTAGAGCGGGTGTGTTGGTTAGCCGCCAATGATCGGCTCTGAGTTGACCGCAGGGCAGTCTGCTACTTTCCCCCACGCATTATTGGGCGCGCAATGCCGATTGCGTGCATTTTGTATACAGCTTGGGCGTTGGAAAAAGCCTTGTTTCGCGCATTGTTCCAAATCTTTTTTGAGCGTTTGTTGCCAAGCGCCTGTATTGGCTGAGGGAGTTGGTTGCAATTTTGCGCCAGGGCTAACGCCGGGTAACCCGAGGTCTACTGTTGCGATATCCCGTGGCCCGGTGGGCAAGCCGCGTCCGGCAGCATTCGCTTCGTAGTCACGACGCTCTGAATTTTTCTCTTTGTTCTCGTCATCGTCATCTTCATCGTCGTCATCGGACTTCTTACCGCTTGAGTTGGCATCTTCATACGAAGCGATGACACCCTCAATAGACCATTCGATTGGAGTCATCTCGCGCGGGACGCCAAGCGTGCCATCTATGCGTGGCTGGGGCGGCGGCGGGGCAAGCGGTTTGCCATTGGCATCCAGTCGCTCAGTGGGTCCTGAAGATGGCCCTGAAGCAACCGAAAGAGGCGCTTGCGCGACGAGCCAAGTTCCGAGGTGTATCCCGCCCTGCCAGGCCCCAACGCCAGCAATAAGCAAAACTAAGAGGAGGATGCGCCAGGACATAGAGATTTTTTGAGGCGGAACGTTAAACCTTGTCAGCGAAGACCTGGCCGCCGTGTTCACGCATTGCATGAAAACGAATCGCAGGATAACGCTCTTCGGCGACTCGTAACTGTGCAATGGATGAAACAAGAAAGGCTGGTGCTTCAACCACATCATAGGCGATATGACCAGCATTCGCATCGATGAATTTACGTAATTCTTTGGGGTCTTCGGCAGTGATCCACCGCGCCATGTTGTAGCGGGAAGGCATCAGTCTGGCTTCCGCCCCATATTCGGCCTGCAAGCGATGTGCGACCACTTCAAACTGGAGTTGACCCACTGCGCCAAGTAGCAGTGCGCCACCGGCCGCCAAGGGACGAAATACCTGAATTGCGCCCTCTTCGCCTAACTGCAAGAGGCCGGTACGCAGTTGCTTTGTTCGCAGGGGATCTTTCGTTTCGACAGCCTGAAAGAGTTCAGGGGCAAAGAACGGCAGACCCGTGAAGTGCAGCGCTTCACCTTCAGTCAGCACATCACCGAGATGGAGAATGCCGTGGTTGGGAATACCAATCACATCGCCTGCATAGGCTTCGTCGACGAGCTCGCGGCGCTGAGATAAGAAAGACACAACGTTGTTAGGACGAATTTCTTTGTTGTTACGCGACACCTTCAGGCGCATGCCGCGCTCAAAACGGCCAGAGCTCACGCGCACAAAGGCAACGCGATCCCGGTGTGCGGGATCCATGTTGGCTTGTACTTTAAATACAACACCGGTGAACTTCGGCTCTTCGGGATGAACGATGCGCTCTAGTGCTTGACGCGACCCAGGAGGGGGCGCCTGATCGACCAAGGCGTCAAGGACCTCTTGCACGCCAAAGTTATTAATGGCCGAGCCAAAAAATACAGGGGTTTGCTTGCCCGCTAAAAACGCAGCGCGATCAAAAGCGGGAGCTGCCGCTTGAATCAGCTCGATTTCGCCCTTGGCTTGTTCGAAGGCCGCACCAAATCGAGCGGCGATTTCTGGGTTGTCTAAACCGTCGATGAAATCATCGCCGCTGTCATTGCGACGTTCTTGTCCTGCACGAAACAAGCGCATTCGGTCGCGTTGAATATCAAACACGCCACCAAAGGCCTTGCCCATACCAACAGGCCAGGAGAACGGAACAGCCTCCATGCCGATGTGTTGCTCGATTTCCGACAGGAGCTCGAGCGGGTCACGCACTTCGCGGTCCATTTTGTTAATGAACGTAATGATAGGTGTGTTGCGCGCACGGCAAACCTGCAGCAAACGAATTGTCTGAGGCTCAACACCGTTTGCTGCGTCGATTACCATCAATGCAGCATCTACGGCGGTTAGCACGCGATAGGTGTCTTCCGAGAAGTCTTGGTGCCCAGGCGTATCAAGTAGGTTAATCACGCAGTCGCGGTACTCCATCTGCATCACGGAGGACGCCACGGAGATGCCACGTTGCTTTTCGATTTCCATCCAGTCCGAAGACGCGTGACGCGACGCCTTCCGCGCCTTCACACTGCCGGCGATTTGAATCGCGCCTGCGAAAAGCAGTAGCTTTTCGGTAAGCGTCGTTTTACCCGCGTCGGGGTGAGAGATGATGGCGAACGTTCTGCGTCGCGCGACTTCTGCTTGAATACTCATGGTGGCGGATTTTACAGGCTGAGCGTGTCAGCCTGTATGCGTGCATTTACTTGTTGAAAAGAGCCGGACGGCGTGGACGATTGGCTGAGGCAGGCGCTCCCGACCCGGTACGTGTTGGTGCACCGGCGCTTCGTGGTGTGCCAGCATCAGAGCGGGGGCTTGAGTGCGGCGTGCGTGCGGAGCCAGAGCCCTCTCGGCGAGCTGCCTGGCCGGCACCCTGCCCTGGCCGGCCTGAACCCGATCCGGTTGAACCGCCGGGCCGAGCAGAGCGTTGCGGAGGGCGACGTGGCGCATCGCGACGACCTGCTGCGCGTGCATCGTCGTCTGCGCCGTGGGACGAGGCGGGCGATGCCGTCCATCCGGTTGGCGCAGGTAATTGAGGAATCTGCTTCTTGATGACGCGTTCGATTGCCTTGAGGTATTTGATCTCGCTGGAATCGACTAATGAAACGGCCGAACCGGCAGCGCCCGCCCGTCCCGTACGACCAATGCGGTGTACGTAGTCTTCGGGGATGTTGGGCAGCTCAAAATTAACGACCTGCGGAAGCTGATCGATATCGAGGCCGCGAGCCGCGATATCGGTAGCGACCAATACGGCAACCTTACCCTTTTTGAAATCGTCTAACGCGCGGGTGCGTGCA
>CAJBTJ010000243.1 GCA_903958565.1 uncultured beta proteobacterium | reverse complement strand
TCAGGGTCGCGAGCAGCACATTGGCGCCGGCAATCAGATCTTCGGGTTCGGTATGCTCTGCTGGGTTATGGCTAATGCCGCCCACGCTCGGCACAAAAATCATTGATGTTGGGCAGACGCGTGCAAGCATCTGTGCATCGTGCCCAGCGCCTGAGGTCATCCGTCGCTGGCTAAGGCCCAGCGCTTTGGCGTGATGTGCGATGCGATCCGCCAGCGCGGTATCGAACAAAACCGGTTCAAAGCGAGCCAAGCGACGCGAGGTAATGGTGACGCCTTCAGATTGCGCGAGTTCTTTTACAAACTCTTCGAATGCCATTTCTGCTTGTTTCAGCAAACTTTCGTTCGTGTTGCGCAGGTCAACCGTCATGACCGCACGGGCTGCAATCACGTTGATCAGATTTGGCGTGAGGTCGATTTTTCCGACAGTGCCGACCTGGTGGCCTCCCATCTTGCGAGTTAAGTCACGCACGAAGGTCGCGATGGCACTTGCCGCGTAACCCGCGTCGTGACGCAAGTACATTGGAGTGGTGCCTGCGTGATTGGATTGACCCACAATGGTGAGTTCCTGCCAAGAGATACCTTGGAGGTTTTCGACGGCACCAATTTTTATACCTTCAATATCGAGGATCGGCCCTTGTTCGATATGCAATTCAATAAATGCATGAGGCATGTGGGCGCCGAGTGGAGTCTTGCCGTTGTAGCCAATACGTTCTAATTCGTCGCCGAGTCGTGCGCCGTCGATTGCCTTGATGGCTAGGGCTTCGTCAAGAGGCATTCCGCCTACATATACGAGCGACCCCAGCATATCAGGCGCAAAGCGAGCACCTTCCTCGTTTGTGAACACCCCGACCACTAATGATCGTTGGGTGCGTTGTTTAGCGTCATTGAGCGTCGCGACGACTTCAAGGCCCGCGAGCACGCCGTAGTTGCCATCATAGATACCGCCGGTGCGAACCGTATCAATATGCGAGCCTGTCATCACGGGCGGTAGGTCGGGCTGTAGGCCTGCACGCACACCAAAAATATTCCCGATAGGATCGACAGTCACTGCCATATCCAATTCTTTCATCCAGGCGATCACTAAGTCTCGACCGAGTTTGTCATCGTCAGTGAGTGCCAAGCGACAGCAGGCTTTTGTCTCGGTGAGTCCGATCTCGGCGAGTTGCTGTAGCTGGCGCATCATGCGGTCGCCGTTAATCGCTAAAGTTGATGAGGTCACGCTAACACCTCCTCAGCGGAGCGTCCGACAACTTGCTTATAAATCGTGGGATCCGTGTCGCCTTCACTTCCAATTAGCAAGACCCGCGAATCTGCGTTCAAACCTAGAACATTCCAGATCTGTGTGTTTCCTTGCGCTGCGAGCATTAGCCCAAGCCCTGTGCTGCCGGTTTCGCCTGAAACGATTTTTGGATCGGAGGCGTTCGGATTGGCAAAGACTCGCATCGCTTCGAGCGCATGATCATCGGACAACGTAGCGTAGTGATTAATGCCGTGCTTGAGAATATCCCACGCGACGGGAGAGACTTCACCGCAGGCCAAGCCAGCCATGACAGTATCCAAGTCGCCCAACACAGCGACAGGCTTGCCGACTAAGCCGCTTTGGAAAAAACAATCGGCGCGCTCGGGCTCGATAATGACAAAGGAGGGGCGGGTGGCACCCCACTCTTGCCAAAACGCTGCGCATACCGACGCGGCCAGTGCGCCCACCCCAGCCTGAACCAAGACGTGCGTTGGCGCTCTGTGCTCAAGTTGTTCGCTCATCTCGCGCGACATGACGCCATAGCCGTGCATGACATCGATAGGGATATCACGGTAGCCTTCATAGGTGGTATCGGACACAACCGTCCAACCGTTTTTCGCAGCCTGTTCAGCGGCGTGGTGCACGGAATCATCGTAATTGCCTGGAACACGGATGACTTCGGCGCCATAGAAAGCAATCGCGGCACGACGACCTTCGCTAACTGTGGCGTGGATGTAAATCACGCAATGGCAACCGAATAACTGTGCGCCCCACGCGACGGAGCGACCATGATTGCCATCGGTTGCGCAGGTGACCGTCATCTTCGATACGATGTCCGAATACTGACCAGACAAGATTTCTTTGGGAGTCGCTAAATGACCGGGATGTTGAGCGGCAATGGCTTGCTGGATCAGGCGGAACACTGCATAGGCACCGCCAAGTGCTTTAAAGCTTTTGAGTCCGAAACGCGTACTTTCATCCTTGTAGTACAGGGCGGCGATGCCGAGTTTTTTTGCAAGAACGGGAAGAGCGCGCAGAGCTGTTTCCTGATAACCAGGCCAGCCTGAGATTTCTTTTGCTGCCGCGTCAAAGCCCGCGCAGTGCAGAATCTCTTCCCTGTCTTGACCATACTGCTCTTGTGGTTTAGCGGCGATCGGGTTGGGATACAACGCAAGTCCATTTCCCTTCAAAATCTGGGCATTCATGGCTAACCCTATATAAAGACTGGCAATTAATATTAAAGCGATCCTAAAGGATAGACGATCTGCTTTGTTTTTGACTAATTGGCACCCAGATGGGTGGTGATACAAGCACTGGCAGTGGTATAAAAATACTTTGCCTTCAATAAAGCGGACTTATGACCTATACCCCGACCGTTCAGAAAACAATCGAGCTTCTTCAAACACTTGTTGGCTTTGACACCACAAGTAGGGAATCTAATCTCGGGTTGATTGAGTACGTTCGTGATCATTTACAGGCCTTGGGTATACCAGTCCGCTTGTCTTATGACGCAGAAAAACGCAAAGCTAACCTCTTCGCAACGCTAGGTGATCCAAAAGCGCGCGGTATCGTGTTGTGTGGGCATACGGACGTCGTGCCCGTCGATGGCCAGGCTTGGGACACCGATCCGTTTAAAGCACATATCGCAGACGGCAAAATTTATGGTCGGGGTGCTGTGGATATGAAAGGCTATATCGCAGCGTCGCTCGCCATGGTGCCCGCATTTATGAATAGCGATTTAAAGCAACCACTGAATATCGGTTTGACCTACGACGAGGAGGTCGGTTGTATTGGTGTCCAGACGCTAATCCGTGATTTGGCCGAGGCGGGAATTCGTCCTGCGGGATGTTTCGTGGGCGAGCCAACGGGCATGCAGGTGATGACGGGGCATAAAGGCATGCGCGTCACGCGTTGCCGAGTCCGTGGTTTAGAAGCGCACTCCTCGATGGCGCCTGAGGCGGTCAGTGCAATCGAATATGCCGCTCGGTTAATTGAAAAAATTCGTACGATGGCGTTGCAGATTCAAAAAGACGGTCCGTTTGATCCGATGTTCAAGATCGCACATGGCACGATGCAAACGGGAGTGATCCGCGGTGGTACGGCTCCCAACATTGTTGCAAAAGACTGTGAGTTTATTTTTGATTGCCGCACCCTGCCGCAGGGTAATTCGGATGCCTTGATTCAACAGATTCAAGAGCACGCTGAAATGCTCAAGGTTGAAATGCGAAAGTTTTCCGCCGACGCAGATATTTCGTTCGAGACCATATCGAACTCCGCACCATTGGCAACGGCTGAAGACGCGCCCATCACATATCTGGGAACGTCGTTGGTTAAAAATAATTTGCTAGGTCGCGTGTCGTTCGCGACCGATGCGGGTTGGTTGCATAAAGCCGGTATCCCCTGCGTGGTGGTTGGTCCTGGCGATATCGCTGTCGCACACAAGCCCAATGAGTACATCGAAATCAGCCAGCTTGAGCAATGCCTAGGTTTCATGGATCGCTTACGCGATCGCATGACCCAGGAGGTATTGCTTAAGTAAGTCTGTCGCCTTCGCTTAGCTTCTGTCGCCCTCGCTTAGCTGCGGCGTATCACCTGACCGGCGCGGGCGCCGGTTGAGGTACCATTGCGCCAACTAGTCACCCCATTGACGTACACGCGTTGAATGCCCGCCGCAGGCAGTTTGGGATTCGCAAAAGTTGCGCAATCGCGAACCTGTTCGGGATCAAATACGACGAGGTCAGCGGCATAGCCTTCCGCAATCAGGCCGCGATTTTTTAAGCCAAATTTTGCAGCCGGCATACCCGTCATCTTATAAATTGCGGTCTCGAGCGGGAATATTTTTCTATCCCGCGAGTAGTGTCCCAGCACTCTTGGGAAGGCGCCCCAGAGTCGTGGGTGAGGGAAGGTGTCGTGCGGCAGCCCGTCGGAACCAATCATTGTTTCTGGGTGCGCCATGATGCGTTCTACATCCGCTTCGTCCATTGAGAAGTAAATGGCACCCGCGGGTTGTAGCGAAGCTAAGAACTCGGTTAGTCCAAGGTTCTGTTCCTTAAGTAATTCGTCTACATACCGCCCAGCCGTCTCTGGCTTCGGTGTTGACCAAGCGATGAGTGCACGCGATGCTTGTTCGACATTATCTTGGCGCAAGATGGTCGACGACGCCACATAGGGGTAGCAGTCCATGCAAACATCCATTCGGGTGCGTGCCTCATCAACAAGCGCGAGCGTTTCGGTTGAGCGCCCGTGATTGGCACGCCCATTGACTTTGTGATGCGAGATGATCTGACGTACGCCTAATGCGTTGGCAATCGACATCGCTTCGGTCATCGCTTCAAGTACGTGCTCCGCTTCGTCCCGGATGTGTGAAGCAATCACGGCGGTGGTTCCGCGTAAGGGCTCAAAAACTGCTTGCACCTCACTCGCGGTCGCGGCCTGAGCGGGGGCGTAATACAGACCGGTCGATACACCGACGACGCCTGCGTCGAGCGCTTCTTGCACGAGCCTTTGCATTTGCGCGATTTCTGCTTCGTTTGCTGGCCGACTAACGTCTTGCATCGTGACGGTACGCATTGTGGTGTGTCCGACGAGCGAGGCGACGTTCATCGAGGAGGGCGTTTTTTCTAGTGCTTCAAAATATTCTTTGAACGTGCTGAAGCGCTGATGTGGGTTGTCATTGGCGACCAAGTTGATGGGTGGAATGGGATTTGTTCTACCAAGCGGCGCCAGACTGATCCCGCAGTTGCCAGTGACCACTGTTGTGGCACCCTGACTTATTTTTGGTTCCATGGACGGATCGGCTAATACGAGACGGTCATCGTGTGTGTGCACATCGATGAACCCCGGGGCGATTGAGGCGCCAGCTACATCGACAATCGTGCTGGCTTGAACCTGCAGGTTTAAGCCGATCGCAGTAATTTTGCCGTCTTTGATAGCGATGTCAGCGCGATATCGGGGTTTACCCGAACCATCAATGACAATGCCGTTCTTCAGGAGGAGATCACAGTTCATGAGGGATAACTTGTATGTTTTAGATTGCACCATTATGTTACAAAGTCGCAGTCTCTTCACGGTTTTTCTTACTGCGACGTTGGCGATTGTTGACGCGGTTGGGTGTAAGCCCAATTTAAGTGAAACTCGAGTGGATCAATTAGTTTTTGTGGCACGGTTATTGCTTTCGAGCTATTGCACGGTTTAATTAATTTGGAGTCATACATGAAACTCAATCGACGTGATTTACTGAAAGGCGCGGCTGGCTTGGGCGTAGCGGCGACTGGCGTTATCGGCGCCCCAGCGTTTTCGCAAGGTTCCAGCAAAGTGCTGAAGTTCGTGCCTCAGGCGAACTTGGCTAACTTTGACCCAATTTGGGGCACGCAGTACGTGGTGCGTAATGCATCCCAGCTGGTTTGGGATACGTTGTATGGCATCGATAACAAACTGCAGCCAAAGCGGCAGATGGTTGAAAGCGAAGAAATGTCGGCCGATGGCTTGACATGGACCTTCAAGCTTCGCCCAGGACTAAAGTTTCATGATGGCTCGCCTGTGCGCGCTGTTGACTGCGTCGCGAGCATCACACGTTGGTCTGCTCGTGACCCGATGGGCTTGATGCTCAAGGCGATTCAAAAAGAATTGGTCGCTGTCAACGACACGACCTTCAAATGGGTGCTCTCTAAACCGTATCCAAAGATGTTGTTTGCGTTGGGTAAGGTCGGCACACCGATCTGTTTCATCATGCCTGAGCGTATCGCGAAGACCGATCCGTTTAAGCAAATCGAAGAGTACATAGGCTCGGGCCCCATGCGCTTTGCGCGTAATGAGTGGAAACCTGGTGCGCTGGCCGTGTTCGAGCGTTTTGCTGATTACAAGCCGCGTAGTGAGCCTTCCAACTGGATGTCTGGCGGCAAGATCATTCACTTCGATCGTATCGAATGGATCATCATGCCTGATCCCGCGACAGCGTCAGCTGCACTACAGAGCGGTGAGATCGATTGGTGGGAAACTCCACTGCCTGACTTGATCCCTCTCCTGCGTCGTAACCGCAATATTGAGGTTGATATCGCTGATCCGCTTGGTAACATCGGCTCGTTCCGTCTCAACCACATTCACCCTCCGTTTGACAACGTGAAGGTACGCCGTGCTGTTCAAATGGCAATTAGCCAAGAGGACTACATGCGCGCGATCGTTGGATCGGATACGAAGCTTTGGAAGAAGTCAGCTAGCTTCTTTACACCCGACACCCCCTTGTACACAGAGGCTGGTGGTGAGGTGCTCAAGAAGGGTCCGCAGATGGAAGCTGCCAAGAAGTTGTTGGCTGAGTCGGGCTACAAGGGTCAACCAGTGACATGCTTGGTTGCACAGGACCAAGCGATCACCAAAGGCATGGGTGAAATCACTGCCGACGTGCTCAAGCGCCTAGGCATGACGGTTGACTTCGTTGCAACGGACTGGGGCACGGTCGGTCAACGCCGCGCATCGAAGAACGAGCCTGGCAAAGGCGGTTGGGGCATGTTCCACACCTGGCACGCTGGTGCTGACGCAGCAACGCTGGCAGGTAACGTCGGCGTGCGTGCAAACGGCGACAAGGCATGGTTTGGTTGGCCTAACGTCCCTGCTGTTGAAAAGGGCGTGGACGCTTGGTTTGATGCCTCAACACTCGAAGCTGAGAAAAAGTCCTTTGAGGATATCAACAAGGCTGCGATGGAAGAGGTTGTTTATATCCCAACAGGCTTCTTCTATTCCTACCAAGCTTGGCGTAAAAACCTCAGCGGCATCACCTCGGGACCATTGCCATGGTTCACTGGCGTGAAGAAAGCCTAAGTTAGGACCGAGTCGTTTTGGGTCGATACCTGGTAGGTATCGACCCATTTGATTCGCCGCAGTGAATCCAATCTAGAAGCACGGATAAACAATCAATATGTTTAGCTATATATTTGGAAGGGTACTTGCGACCATTCCAGTCATGCTGGTCGTGGCTTTTTTTGTATTTAGTTTGCTTTATATCGCACCAGGCGATCCAGCTGCAGTGATTGCTGGCGATCAGGCAAGCCCAGCCGACGTTGAGAAAATTCGTGCCAGCCTAGGGTTGGATAGGCCGTTTCTCGTCAGATTCTCTGAATGGTTCTTCAACTTACTTCAAGGTGACTTGGGTACTTCAATGTTCACCGGTATGCCGGTGATTGAGTTGATCGGACAACGGGTAGAGCCGACACTTTCCTTAATGTTGCTCACATTGACGCTTGCCGTCACCATTGCCGTGCCAATAGGCGTCTTGGCTGCTTGGAAGGCCGGAACTTGGATTGATCGCGGAATTATGGCGATCTCAGTGATCGGTTTTTCAGTCCCAGTGTTCGTTGTGGGTTATCTGCTTAGCTTCTTCTTGTCATTGGAATTAGATTGGTTTCCGGTGCAAGGATACGTTTCTTATAAGAAAGGTTTTGGCGTTTGGTTTGAGCACTTAGTCTTGCCGTCCATCGCATTGGGATTTGTTTATATCGCTTTGATTGCACGAATCACGCGCGCCACGATGCTTGAAGTTCTTTCGCAAGATTACATTCGCACAGCGAAGGCCAAAGGAATGGGGCAGATGGGCATTTTGTTTTTACATGCGCTCAAAAATGCAGCCGTGCCAGTCGTCACCGTGATCGGTATCGGTATTGCTTTGCTCATCGGTGGTGCGGTCGTCACAGAGAGTGTCTTTGCAATTCCTGGCTTAGGTCGCTTAACGATTGATGCAATCGTGCGCCGTGACTACCCTCTCATTCAAGGACTGGTTGTTGTTTTCAGTTTTGTGTATGTGTTGGTCAACCTTTGTGTTGATGTGATCTATACGATCGTCGATCCGAGGATACGTTATTAATGACTAGTTTTGCTGCTGCCCCCGATTTACCGGATCTCTTAAAGCCTCGCCGTCAACGCAAAGGTTGGACTGGGTTTTTGCTGAATAACCCAACCATCACTTTTGGTGCTGGCCTGTTGCTCGTTATGTTGTTTATCGCAGTCGCGGCACCTTGGCTTGGTACGGTTGATCCGACAGAACTTGCCCCGCGCAAGAGAAACCTCGAGCCCTCAGCTGAGTATTGGTTTGGAACCGATGCGTTTGGTCGCGATATCTTTTCACGCGTTCTTTACGGCGCTCGTGTTTCATTGATGATCGGATTCTCTGTCGCGTTGCTCGCTTCAGTTATCGGGCTGTGTATTGGTTTGGTGTCTGGAACCTTCCGTCGCGCGGACTCAATAATCATGCGAATCATGGATGGCTTAATGTCCATTCCTCCGATCTTGCTGGCGATTGCTCTGATGGCGTTGACTCGAGCGAGTGTAGAGAACGTGATTATCGCGATCACGATCGCTGAAATCCCACGGGTTTCTCGGCTTGTGCGCGGCGTCGTGTTGTCTCTGCGCGAGCAAGCCTACGTCGATGCAGCGATTTCCTGCGGTTGTCGTATGCCCATGTTGATTTGGCGGCATATTCTGCCCAACACCTTGGCACCATTGACTGTGCAGGCCACCTACATCTGTGCCTCGGCGATGATTACGGAATCAATTCTCTCGTTTATTGGTGCGGGTGTTCCACCGATTATCCCCTCGTGGGGCAATATCATGGCAGATGGTCGTACCTTGTTTCAGATCAAGCCTTACATCATCTTTTTCCCTGCGGTATTTCTCTCGCTCACTGTTTTGGCTGTCAACCTAATGGGTGATGGCTTCCGTGATGTGCTGGATCCCCGCAAGTCGAAAACAAGTTGATTGGAGATATCTCTTGGCCTTATTAGAAGTTGAAAATCTTCAGACACACTTCCGCACCCCCGATGGTGTGAATAGAGCGGTTGATGGCGTGAGCTTTGTTGTCAACGAAGGTGAGACGCTCGCAATCGTTG
>CAJBTJ010000242.1 GCA_903958565.1 uncultured beta proteobacterium | reverse complement strand
GGCCATGTCTCGTTAGCGCATGCAGCATTTATGGGGGTGGCGGCTTACACCTGCGTGCTGCTGCAAACCAAATTGGGTGTGCCCTTTGGCTTCTCGATGCTGGGAGGGTGTCTCGCATCCGGACTGCTGGCACTCATCCTTGGGCCTATTGTGCTGCGGCTAACCGGAAAATACTTTGTGCTTGTCACGTTTCTCGTCGGCGAGATTATTCGGATGATATTCGTTGAGTGGCAAAGTTTGACTGGGGGGGCGAATGGTATTCAAAATATTCCACCTGGACTGGAGATCATGAAGACACCCACTGGGTTTTATTACCTAGCGCTGGGTGCCTCGGTTATTTGTGTGGGTATTGTCTGGCGGATACTCTCATCAGAGGTGGGTCGCGCCATGGACTCTGTACGCGAAGCTGAAAAATTAGCCGAGTGTTCTGGAATACCCGTCATCAAGTTGAAGATTACGATTTTTGTCATTGCTTGCACGCTTGTGGGTGTGTATGGGATTTTGCAGACGTATCTTCTGCAGTTTATTGATCCCTCGGCCTTCAACATGGAAGCGTCTCTCAACCTCGTCGTGATGAACGTATTAGGGGGGATGTATTACTTGCTCGGCCCGGTGTTGGGCAGCACGTTCCTCGCAGCACTGCCCGAGTTGCTCAGGGGGTATGTCGATTTACAACGCGTCATTTTTGGCATTATTTTGATCATTGTGATGGCAGCATTGCCAGGCGGGATCATTGGTTTGATGGGTGCACTGCGTCAGCTCATTTATAAGCTCACTGCGAGGAAGACGCCATGAGTCAACTTTTGCAAGTGAAAAAATTATGCCGCCAGTTTGGTGGTTTGCATGCCGTGCGTGATTTAGATTTCGAAGTGACCGACGGAGAGATTCTTGGCTTGATCGGACCAAACGGTGCGGGCAAGACGACGGTCGTTAACTTAGTCACGGGCATGATCATGCCTACCTCCGGTGAAGTGATTTTTGGCGGCGTAGACATCACCAAGAGTGCCGCACATAAACGCGCTGCGTTAGGTCTCGTCAGGACGTTTCAGTCTACGACGGTATATGGCAATCAGACGGTTCGCGAAAATGCCCTACGAGGGGCCTACTTGCATCGATATCCTGGGATGTTAGCGGCACTGGTTTCTTCGCGACACGCCCGCGCGTTACAAAAGCAAACGACCGAGAAAGTTGAGCGTTTGATGACCTGGCTCGGGCTTGAACAGTTTGCCGATACGAACGCGAGCGAGATGCCTTACGGTCATCAAAAAACACTGGGCATTGTCATTGCGCTAGCGGCTGAGCCAAGAATGATCTTGTTGGATGAGCCGGTTGCCGGTCTGAGCGCCGAGGAGACGGATCATGTGCGGGATACCATCAAGCGTGTCAGAGAGGAGGGGATCTCTGTGGTGGTGATTGATCACAATATGCGGTTTATTTCCGGCTTGTGTGACCGATTGGTGGTGACGTCACAGGGTGAGAAGATTGCCGAAGGTGCGCCGAAAGAGGTCTTGCAAAACTCACTCGTCATTGAAGCTTATTTGGGGAAAGGCCATGCCACTGTTGCAGGTTGAGAACCTCAATGTACGCTACGGAAGCATTCAAGGTACGAGTGATATTTCGTTTGAAGTGAACGAAGGTGAAACGGTCGCTCTAATCGGTTCGAATGGCGCGGGCAAAAGCAGCACGCTCAAGGCGATACTGGGAATCGCTTCGTATCCAAGCGGTTCGATCACCTACAAAGGGCAACAGTTGAAGGGTTTGAAGCCGCACGAGGTCTTGCGCTTAGGTGTGGGTTATTCGCCAGAAGGGCGAAGGGTATTTCCGGCGCTTTCGGTTGCAGACAACTTACGTGTCGGAGCCTATACAAGAACGAGTCATGAGTTCGAACAGCGTAGCGACCAAATCTACGGGTACTTCCCACGCCTGAAAGAACGCTACAAGCAAGACGCCGGGAGTCTGAGTGGCGGCGAACAGCAAATGCTTGCGATTGGACGGGCGTTGATGTCCTTTCCCAAACTCTTTTTGTTGGATGAGCCTTCTTTGGGGCTGGCGCCAATCATCGTTGAGCGGATCGGAGAAATTTTGCAAGAGGTGCAGGCGAAAGAAAAAATCTCTGTCATTCTTTCTGAACAGAATGCGATCTGGGCGCTTGGATTATCTTCACGCGCCGTCATTCTGGAGCTGGGTCGAGTCGTCGCGGAGGGTGATGCGGCTGAATTACGGCAAAGCCCGAAAATTCGTAACGCCTATCTAGGGTTTGATTGAGCGGCATGGGGAAACTAGATTCTCGTGTCGCGGTCATCACTGGGGGCGCCTCCGGAATCGGTGCTGCCACTGCAGCGTTATATGCCCAAGAGGGTGCCAAGATTGCGCTCGTCGATATCAACGAAGAGATGTTGGCCGAAACTGTTGCGCGGATTCGTGCGGCGGGCGGGGTGGTTGATCCGTACGTGGTGGATGTCACCGATGGAGTGCGTGTTGCACAAACGGTCGGTCACATCATCGAGAAGTGGAAGCGAATTGACGTCTTGATGCCTTGTTCTGGAATTTCTGTCGGAGGGACGGTTGCGACGATTGACGAAGCCCTTTGGGATAAGGTCTTCGACGTAAACGTTAAAGGCGCCTACTTTTGGATGCACCACACCCTTCCTCATATGATTCGAGCAGCTAGCGGATCGATCGTGTTGCTCGGTTCGCAGTTGGTGGTTTCAAGCGGCGGCAATAATGCGGCTTACATTGCGTCCAAAGGAGCGATTGCAGCGTTGGCAAAGACGATGGCTGTAGATCATGCGGCGCATGGTATTCGTGTCAATGTGTTGATGCCTGGCGTCATTGATACCCCCATGTCGCGTAAGTCCTTGACGCGGTATGAGGACGTTGTCGCCACACGTGAAAAATGGGCGAATCGTCACGCGATGCGACGTTTTGGATTGCCGGAGGAAGTCGCAAAGGCGGCGCTCTTCTTGGCGTCGGATGACTCGTCTTTTACAACGGGTAGCCAATTATTTTGTGATGGCGGTTGGACGGTGATGTAGTGTTGTCGATAGATTGATATCTTCGGGAGAGATCCATGGGTAAGGTACTTAGCGCAGAGCAAGTCAAGCGATTTGAAGACAACGGTTATGTCTATCCAATCGACTGTTTTACACGTGAACAGGCAGGCGCCTACTTGAATCAGCTCGAGGGCTTTGAAAAGGCTCACGGTGTTGAGTTGGGCAAGGGCTTTAACTTCAAGCCACACTTGCTGTTTAAATGGGTGGACGAGGTTGCGCGGCACCCGCGCATTCTGGACGCGGTAGAAGATCTCATCGGGCCCAATATCCGATTGTTCCATCTCTCGGTATGGCCTAAAAACGCGCATTCTCCTGCCTATATCGATTGGCATCAGGATGCCACCTACTTTGGTTTGGATCCTAGTACTCAAATTACGATTTGGGTTGCGCTTTCGGATGCGCCGATTGAATCTGGTTGTATGGAGGTCGTGCCTGGCTCGCACAAGCTTGGTCAGTTGCACCACGCCGAGGACCACAAAAATACCATCTTGTTATCTAAGGGTCAGACTGTCGACGTTCCGTTTGATCGTTCAAAAACAGAATTTATGGCTGTGCACGCAGGACAGTTCTCCATACACGACACCTTTCTCGTGCACTCTTCTGGCTCGAATAACACCGACTATCGACGCGTCGGACTAGGATTTAGCTACATCCCTACGCATGCGCGGTGTACGAGCAGCACCCGTGTCACGGCCGCGCTCGTTCGGGGCGAGGACAAGTTTAATTACTTTGATGATGAGCCGCGTCCACAAGAAGATTATGGCGCGCGTGAGCGAGCGGCTCATACCGATGCCGTAGCGCGTTTTCGGGCGTCCAATGATGAGCAGGCAGCGAAGTATTAAAACATTGCTATCTTGCTGCGCTGCTTATACGAAGCACATCATAAAAATAGTTTTTGAGTCATACAAATTGAATGGAGTATCAATTGATCGAACTACCTTATCACGGACGGTTTAAGTACTCGCCGATCACTAAACGACCTGATTACTCCTTTCCGGAAGGTAAAAGATTAGCCATCTATTTCGCGCTCAACATAGAGCACTTTGCTTTTGGCAGCGGGATGGGTCATGCCGTTTCTAATGCGCTGCCTTCTCCTGACTCGAGATCGTTTGCATGGCGTGACTATGGCAACCGTGTGGGCGTTTGGAGAATGTATGACTTGCTCAATGACCTGAAGGTTCCGGCGTGTCATTTGGTGAATACCGCGGTGTTTGATTATGCACCTGACGTCATTGAGCCGATTCTTGCGCGGGGCGATGAAATCGTAGGCCATGGCCGTACGAATGCCGAACGCCATGGCGAGTGGTGGGAGCAAGACGAACTGAAGATGCTGTCGGATGTACGCTCTTTCATTCAGGGTAAGACTGGCGTTGCGCCCCGTGGATGGATGGGGCCTTGGATGTCGCAAAGTCGCCTCACACCAGATTTGCTTCAGGAAGCGGGTTACTCCTATGAAATGGATTGGCCGTGTGACG
>CAJBTJ010000241.1 GCA_903958565.1 uncultured beta proteobacterium | reverse complement strand
GGGTGGGTTGGTGCACGCCAAGGGACTGGTTTTAGCCCAAAAAGCGGTCCGCTGTAGGAATGTCAAAACCAGTCACATCCAATAATTTCGCAAGTTTGACTTGGATCAACTTGACTTTTGTCATAATCGGGGGATGCATACCCTGCGCAACTCAAAACTCATCGCCAAACTGGTGCTGGTATGGTTTGCGCTGTTTTTGGGTTCTGCCATCGCCTCCACAGTCATCAAGCCTGATAGCTTGCAAATGGTCTGTACGGCGAGCGGCGGCATGAAAATGGTGGACATGACTGGGGATGACGGGGAGCTCAAAGCCTCCGCCAGCATGGACTGCCCACTGTGTGCTTCAGTAACGGCTCCGCCCCCACCGTTGACCGTTCAATTCGAAAAATTCTCCCCCTTGGCGCATTCCCTGCACCCGATTGCAGCGGCCCACATTGCGTCTGTCACTGCCCCGCCGCTACCGTCGCGCGGACCTCCGAACTCCTCTCTTTGATCTCCAAGCGGGCATAGCGCATTAGGTGCTGCCCCTTTTTGGTTGGCGACCTGCTTCTTGCAGGAACTCGCCTGCGATCTTTGAAGGAAAAACTGTGATTAATTATTTCTCTCCTCGCGGAGCAATGCGCGGCATCGTTTTGGCTGCAGCCACAGCTTTGCTATGGGCCTGCTGGGCCATCGGCTACGTACAAGGATTTTCTGGGGTCAGTGCCCCTGAGGTCATTTGGATATTGAATTAATTAAGAAAGAATCAAATGAAAAAATTTAACTTAACCCCCATCGCAGCTGTCACGTTGATGTTCAGTGTCAGTGCCTTTGCGCAAGTTTCAATGCAAACGCTTCCCGCAGTCATCGTTACCGCAAGCCCAATTATTGAGTCCAATAACGTAGATGGCTTTTCAGGTTTTTCGACAAAAGTTACCGATGTCCAGATCAAAGACTTGGGTGCTTTGGATCTGGCTGCAGCTCTGCGCATGACGCCAGGAGTGCAGATTTCTCGCTACAACGAAGTTGGCTCTTACAGCGGTGATCAAGGCGGTAATGTCTACATTCGCGGCATAGGTGCAAGTCGCCCAGGCAGTGAGATCAAAACCTATTTAGATGGTGTTCCTGTTTACATGGGTATATGGAACCACCCGTTGATGGATTTATTGCCATTGAGCGGCATCGGCTCCGTAGAAATCTACAAAGGACCGCAGAACCTTTCTAGCGGCAATAATTTTGCGTCTATCAACCTTCAGACGAAGCGAGCGAAACAGGACGGCGTGCAAGGCGATGTGAATGCTTCGGTCGGTTCTTTTTCAACCAAAGTGATCCAGGCCAATTTGCTTGGTCGCAAAGATGATGTTGATTTTTCTCTTGCCCTTGGTAGTGTTGACTCCAATGGCGCAAGGCCAAACTCTGATGGCACTTTGCGAAATGCCATGGGGCGAATCAGTAAAAAGATCGATAGCTCATGGAGCGTGGGCGCAAGCTTTCTATCGGTCGATAACAAAGTTGGTGATCCCGGTGACAACCGATTTGCCGTATCCAATGCAGCGATTGGGCCCTACAGTTTTTCTAATGGTATTGGCAAAAACGATTCGACGACAAATATGTTGACTGCGTTCGTGTCGCATCAGCACGGTGACTGGAAAGGAGAGTTCAAGGTCTATGACAACCAAGGCCATAACAATTTGACCAACGATGCCAACTGGGGAACCTTCAATAGCTCTTACAGGATGACCGGTTTCCGTTGGAAGGAGGAGTTCTCTCCATGGCAAGGCGGTCAAGTTGTTGCTGGTGTTGATCAGGAAATTGTTTCTGGTGCCATTAGCGGCCCTCACGTTGGTTCTGCCGTAGGCACACCGTTTGCGTTTGGTACTGCTGGTTCAGCTGATGTGCCTTCTTTCAAAGTTGTCTCAACATTTGCTGGCATTAATCATAAAATTGACTTGGCCAATGGATGGGTCATGCAACCATCAGTGGGTATGCGGTTTTATAACAGCAACTTTTATGAATCAAAAGCAGCGCCTAATGCCGGTGTTTCTTTGATTTCCGAGACAGTGGTTATTTATGCTAACTATTCAGAAGCTTTGCTGTATCCAGGTGCGGAGACCTACACCCTGACCCGTGCCATCCCAATGGCGTTTGCTGCAAATAACGGATGGGACCGTCTGTCACCATCGGAAGATAAGCACACTGAAATTGGTCTGAAGTGGGATGTCAGTGCCAAAACGCATGTTGACTTCAGCGTTTTCCAAGATGAAATCAGCAAACGATACGTTTGGACAGGTTTTTATGGTGGTGCGATTGCAAATCCTGCCTCCGGGACCTGGTCAAATAACTTCCCTTCCTACAAGGTCAATGGTGCCGAGTTGTCTGTCAAGCATGAAATTAACAGCCAATGGATGATGTTCGGCGGTTTAACGGTGCTCGACTCATCGTTGAGTAACCTCCCATACGCCCCTAAGACAGCCGTTTCTGCTGGTGTGACAGGTATGGTTAGCGGGTACCGCGTAGCCTTTGATGCACAACATCAAACCAGCATGTATTCTCTGACTCAGGATCGCGGCACTTTCTCACCCAATGAAGTTGCGTCATTGACTGTTGCAAATGCACGAATTGCTTACCCGATGGCTAGCCTTGGCAAAAAAGGTGAGATCTATGCAGCAGTCAATAATCTTTTTGATGCCAACTATCAATACAACGCGGGCTACCCTATGCCCGGTCGTAATTTCCGAGTTGGCGTAACAGCAAGCTTCTAACTGAAAGTCGACCCTTATGAAAAAGAATTCACTCTCAACTGTGTTGCTGGTTTCGATGTTTACACTTCCTTGTGTGCACTTGTTTGCACAAGAAGTTAAATCTGCGAATCACTCGGCAACTCATGCTATGACGGATGCTCAATCCATTGAGCATGTGATGAAGGCATTGTTTGAAAAGCCTGATGCACCGTTGAAGGTTTCACCAATTTCAGTTGAAGGTGACTATGCCGTTGCAGGCTGGATTCAGGATCAACGGGGTGGTCGCGCTTTGTTAAAAAGAGAGAAAAATAAGTGGTCAATCCAAGTGTGCGGAGGAGATGGGTTGACACAGGCTAATGCACTTACCATGACTGGTATGTCAAGCGCTTCAGCAAAGCGCTTGGCAGCCAAAATATTGACTGCAGAAAAAAACATACCATCTGAGCAAGTTAAAAAATTTGCGCTATTTGAAGGTATGGTGAAGGTTGATGGCGGGAAGCATGATCCACATGCGAGCCATGGTTCTAATGCGCATTCGAAATGACACAGTGAAAACGCTCATTACAAGAAGATGTCTCAACATTTAGAATGCTGACTTAGACCCCAAGTGCTTAATCGGCTTGTCCTTGGGAAACTTAGCCGGTTTGTGATGAGGTATGTTCTGCCCCTCCAAGTCAATAGGTTTTATGCAGGTTTGCAACCTATTGGTGGTTCAATTATCACAATTGTTACCAAAGCGCTTTCGAGGCCACGCCATTGCATGTTTGTGCCCCCAGCAGTTCGTTGAGAATCCAGCTGTCGAATGACGAACTAACTGCTGGTCGCGTAATCCAGCTCAAGG
>CAJBTJ010000240.1 GCA_903958565.1 uncultured beta proteobacterium | reverse complement strand
CGATCTCAGTAGGTGGTGCGGCCATCATGAAGGCTTTGGATAAGATCGAAGCCAAGGCTAAAAAGATTGCAGCCCATTTGCTGGAAGCCTCTGACACCGATATCGATTTTGCGATTGGTGAATTTACCGTACGCGGAACCGACAAGAAGATTCCTTTCGGCACCGTGGCACTCACCGCTTACGTGCCCCACAACTATCCGTTAGAGACGCTCGAGCCTGGCTTGAACGAAACTGCGTTTTATGACCCGACTAACTTTACCTTCCCCTCGGGCACCTATATTGCCGAGGTTGAAGTCGATCCCGAAACCGGTGTCGTGCGTCTTGATCGCTTCACGGCTGTGGATGACTTTGGCACCATCATCAACCCGATGATTGTGGAGGGGCAGGTACACGGTGGTTTGGTGCAAGGTATCGGACAGGCTCTGATTGAGAACTGCGTCTATGACCGCGAGACCGGGCAGCTGTTAACGGGTTCGTTCATGGACTACGCCATGCCACGCGCCGATGATTTCCCAGAGTTCAAGATTGGCCATGTCTGCACACCGTGCACCCATAATCCGCTTGGCACCAAAGGTTGCGGCGAAGCCGGTGCGATTGGTTCGCCTCCAGCGATCATCAATGCCGTGCTGGATGCCTTAGCGCCCCTGGGCGTCAAGGATCTAGACATGCCCGCGACTCCACACCGCGTGTGGCAAGCCATTCAAGCTGTGAAAGCTTAAGGAGGAACTGGACATGTATGCATTCAATTACGAACATCCCAAAACGCTTGCCGACGCAAGCAAGCTTGCAAAAGCCGGTGGCCAAGCCTTAGCGGGCGGCCAAACCCTATTGGCCTCCATGAAGCAACGCCTGATGCAACCCGAGCAGTTGGTTGACTTGCGTCAGATCCCAGAACTGGTGGGCGTGCGCAAAGAGGGCGATCAACTGGTGATCGGCGCGATGACCAAACATGCTGAGGTCGAACACCACGCGCTCGTCAAACAACATATCCCCGCGTTGGCAGCCTTGGCCGGCGGTATTGGTGATCGACAAGTGCGCGCAATGGGCACGCTTGGCGGCTCGGTTGCGAATAACGACCCGGCGGCGTGTTACCCCAGCGCCTTAATGGCGTTGGGTGCCACCGTGCATACCGATTCCCGCAAGATCAGCGCACAAGATTTCTTTTTGGGGATGTATGCCACGGCACTCAACCCCGGCGAGCTCATCACTGCGGTGAGCTTCCCGATCCCTAAGCGCGCGGCGTATGCAAAGTTCAAACAAGGCGCCTCGCGCTTTGCAATGGTGGGTGTGTTTGTCGCTGACACCGCACAAGGTGTGCGCGTGGCGGTCACAGGCGCTTCCAGCGGGGTGTTTCGTCATGCCGGTCTTGAGGCGGCGTTGACTAAAAACTTTGCACCGGAGTCGGTTGCGGGCGTCGCGGTCGATGACTCGGAGCTCAATAGCGATATTCATGCTTCAGCCAGCTATCGCGCCCAGCTCATCAAAGTTCAGACGCGTGTTGCCGTCCAGCAAGCACTCGCCTAACGTGTTGCAACAAAGCGTCGGTTCGGTACACGCGTTAACTGAAGCGCTTGCCTCAGTTGGTTACTTGGCCGAACGACGCTTGGCGACTGCCGTCTATCTCAGTCTGACCTTACAACGCCCCTTGTTGTTGGAAGGCGAGCCGGGTGTCGGTAAAACAGAACTCGCGAAAGCTTTGTCCAAGGTGTTGCAACGCCCACTAGTGCGCTTGCAGTGCTACGACGGCATGGAGCAACGCGAAGCCTTATACGAATGGAATCACGCAGCGCAATTGATGCATATGCGTGCCCAGCAAGATCACGCGACGCCCGAGCAGCTTGAACACGCGATTTATCAAGAGAAGTATCTGTTGCGCCGCCCGATGTTGCAGGCCTTGCAGACACCCGCACCCGGTGCGGTGCTGTTGATCGATGAAGTCGATCGTGCGGATGCACCGTTTGAGGCCTTCTTGTTAGAGTACTTGGGCGAGTACCAAGTCAGTATTCCAGAGCTCGGTACGGTGCGTGCACAGATCCCACCCGTCACGATCCTGACCAGTAATCGAACCCGTGATTTAAACGATGCCGTCAAACGACGTTGTTTGTATCACTGGATGGATTACCCCGATCGCGAGCGTGAACTGTCAATTGTGCGCCAGAGTGTGCCCCAAGCGAGTGACGCCTTGGCACAGCAGGTCGCAAGTTTTGTCGAGCGTTTGCGCTCTGCGCCTTTTGCGAATGCCTTGAGCCGGTCGCCGGGTATCGCTGAAAGCGTGGAGTGGGCGAAAGCCTTGGTTGCGCTCAATACCTTGCAGCTTGATCCAGAGGTGGTTCAAAGCACCGTTGGCATCTTATTTAAACAACGTGAAGATCTTGCCGCGCTTGAGCCAATGCTTGACGCCTTGCTTGCACCGGCCCCCGACGCTTAGCGCTTTTGTATGCAACTCGGTGATGCCCGCGTAGGAAAAATGGCCGACAACATCGTCGGCTTTGCACGCACGTTGCGTCGCGCCGGTTTCCCGATGGATAGTGAACGGATCAGCGTTGCGCTGGAGTCCGCTTTATTGATTGGGCTTGATGATAAGCAAGATTTTCGGGCGGCTTTAGAAGCCACCATGGTGTGCAGGCAGCAAGACCGAGAAGTTTTCGAGCAGTTGTTTGACGCCTATTTTCGGAATCCAGAGCTCACGCAGCAGCTCTTAGCCCAGATGTTGCCTAAGACCACTGAGGCGGCACCTTCACCCAAGCGCCGGGCGCGCACGCAAGAGGCCTTGGCTGCGATCACGTCAAACAATGTGCGGACGAGTGTAGAAGAAGACACCATTGACTTTGATGCGGCTATGACGGCGAGTGCGCAAGTGCGTCTGCGCCACGCTGACTTTGAAAGCCTGAGTGCGAGTGAATTCAAACTAGTGCAGAGACTGGCTTGTGAAATCCCATTACCCTGGCCGCGCGTACCTGCCCGTCGAACACAACGCAGTCGTTCTGGTGCGCGGGTAGATTGGGCGCATACGCTCAGAGAATCGGCTCGTTTGAATGGCGAGTTACTGTCCTTGCCTTATTTGGCCAGGCGCACCCAAGCGTTACCAGTATTAATCTTGATTGATGTGTCAGGTTCGATGGAGCGCTATGCGCGCCTGATGCTCGCCTTTTTGCATCAAAGTACACGCGGTTTAGCTAGGTCAGTCTATGCCTTCGGAAACCAGTTGACGGATTTGAACAGTGCTTTTCGGCATGCCGATTCGGACCTGATGCTTACGACTGCGAATGAACTGATTCAAGATTTTGCGGGTGGCACACAAATTGGGCACTCACTTGAGCAGCTGCGTTTAACCCAGCACCGGCAGTTGATCGGCCGCCGCACGGTCGTGCTGTTAATCACCGACGGCCTTGATACCGGAGAGCCAAGTGCCTTAGCCCAAGAGCTCGCTTGGCTTAAGCGTAATTGTCGAAGTCTGTTATGGTTAAACCCTTTGCTGCGGTTTGAGCACTATGCCCCGAGTGCGGGTGGCGCGAGCGTCTTAAAGAAATATGCAGATGGCATGCTTGCGATGCACGACTTGGCGCACCGAACGCTCGCTGCCGAGGACTGGCTTTCCCGTCCCGTCAGGACCGTCATCAACGATCGGCGTGCCGTCGTTGGTGAACTGCGGAACGCCTGCTTTGCGGAAGTACTTGCTGACGACAATGTCAGTCGCAAGTTGGCTCCACGCTGCAGGAATCTCTGCGTCCTTCATCTCAAACACGGTCGAGCCATCGGGATTTCCGAT
>CAJBTJ010000239.1 GCA_903958565.1 uncultured beta proteobacterium | reverse complement strand
GTCAGGACTCCCCACGCGCGAGATAATGCCGTGCTCTTGATTAGCCCCAGAAATAACGTAGTCAGAAATAACATCTCCGGCTGCCTCGCAGACCTGGCCATAGCCGTAATCCGTTGCTTGCTTTTGAGTTCCCCGGTCTCGGCTCATGGCCATCCATCCCGCATCAACAATGGCCCATCCTTTTTCTTCTTGATGACCAATTACTGTAGTGAGCACACTTAACGCGATGTCATCAAGTTGACAAACGCCGACGTTGCGCATGACAAGGTCAAAAAATACATACACACCCGCCCTCACCTCGGTCACGCCGTCTAGACCGGTCGCAGCCAAGGCTGTCGGCGTCGATCCTACACTCACAACTGGACAGGAGAACCCTGCTGCACGCAGGCGCTGGGCAGCATGCACACAACCGAAGCGCTCTTGCTCCGCCATCTGAACTAGGGCTTGCGGCGTATTGAGGTCATAACTCGATCCTGCATGGGTCATGACGCCTTGAATAACCATCCCTCCCTCTGCGAGAACCTTGGCCACATCTAGCAAACTCGCCGCGTCAGGCTTAATGCCGGAGCGATGATCATCTGTATCGATCTCAATAAAAACTTTAAAGATGACGCCTCGAGTTTGCGCAAAGTCGGCAATGGCCTGAGCACTCGCCACGCTGTCAGTCAGGATTTTCAAATCACAACCTTTTGCCTGCAGTGCCGCCGCTTGCGGTAACTTATTCCCTGCAATACCGACTGCATACAGAATGTCTCGAATGCCTGAGTCAAAAAACTGCTCCGCCTCTTTGAGCGTTGAAACCGTGATCCCTTGGGCGCCTGCCCGTAACTGCGCATCCGTGACCTCGACACACTTCGAAGTCTTTACATGCGGGCGAAACGCCACGCCGAAGCGATTAATTTGTGCCTGCATACGATTAATGTTTTGTGTCATGCGAGCGACATCGATCAATGCGACAGGAGTGATCAGGTCAGACAGTTTCATTGTGCATCCAAGGTAAGTTAAGGCGACGAATAGTGCTATTTTATCGTTAAGGCTTTATGATGGGGGCTTCAGTGCTAGACCCTCAAGATGTTAACCAACAAGGCTCTGTTTGTTATTTTTTACCTTCTGTTTTCGACAATATGCTTGAAAAAATCGGTCCGCCAATCTTTACGTTGATTTTCAAGTTAATTGGCGCGCTTCCCTTGCGGACACTGCAAAGGCTTGGTCAATTTTTTGGCTGGCTCGCTTGGTGCTTGCCCGGAAGCTACAAGGAGTCTGCTAAGAAAAACCTTCAACAGGCTTTTCCAGGATCAGATCCCCGCCTGCTGCGTGCGGCAATGATTAGTGTCGGTCAATTAATGTTTGAGATGGCCTTTTGGTGGACCAGACGAGATGAGCCGGCCATGGACGCAACATTGCAGTGCGACGACTGGCAGCAGTTCGATGACGCCGCGACCCTAGAGAAAGGGGTCATTTTGCTGTCTCCCCATTTAGGGTGTTTTGAACTGCTAGGCCCTATCTTTGCTGCGCGTTACTCGGGGGCCATACTATTTCGACCCCCAAGAATGGTTTGGCTATCGGACTGGATCATCAAAATGCGCTCACGCCGACAACTTACGATGGCGCCAGCGAATCAAAGTGGTGTGCGCACACTCGTCAAGACCCTCCTGCGTGGTCGACTCATCGGAATCTTGCCCGACCAAGTCCCCCCAGATGGCGAGGGTGTCTGGGCACCTTTTTTTGGCAGGCCTGCTTACACGATGACTTTGGTGCAGCGCCTGCAGCAACTCTCCGGTGCAACGATATTTGTTGTAGCCGCTGAAAGAAAAGCGGTTGGGAAAGGCTATATCTTGCATTACAAGCGTCTTGATAGGCCACTACCCAATGAGCCCGAAGCCGCGGCAGCCATCATCAATCAGGAAATGGAAGCGATGATCCGCAAAATGCCAGAGCAATATCTCTGGGGATATAACCGTTACCGTCAGCCTAAAATCAAAGCAGCGAAGGCTAGCGGCAGCAACTAAGCACGACGTGCGTGTGTCGACAGTACTTCAAGAGCCGTTTTTCCAGAACCTGACTTGACAGACGTTTTTACGACAGCCGTCATGCGCCCCTGATGGACAATCACAGACTGAGCCCGGATCATCTCACCTTCACCAGGACTGATATAGGTTGCGGTAACACCCGACAACAACCATTCATCCCCTAGTGCAGCGGTTGCACACACCATCCCAATCGCTAAGATAATTCCACCTTGCACATGTCCCACGCGATTCCCAATGTGCGGACCGTTCTCAACATTACACATCGCGCCATCACTCGTAGGCTGCGTATCAAGCGTCAAAAAGTGCGCGAGAAAATTTCGCCCGCGCTGTTCAGAATCTATTACCGACTGTCGAACACGATCAAGTATCCAGCGTTCTGTTTCGTTCAGGCTGTGCAAGTCCAAGGAAGGATTATCCGGAGGCTTCTGAGATACCCACGGTACGGGAGGCAAGATCGTCCCTTGAGGCATCGGCATAATCATGAAGGCGGCACTGCCGATCGCAACGAGCGCATCGCCACTCGTTAAGCGAGTCTGGCTGATACCTTGACGACCTTGCACACCCTGGAGGTGTGCTTGTGAGTGGCTTGTCGCGACCAGGTCTCCACAAGGTTCTACCCCCGTAAATTGGAGCGACAAGGATACGGTCGCAGTTCGATGACGATCACCGATGTTATAGCGCAGACAGGTTGCCAGGCCCATATCGGCAAGAATCGCCTGCACGACGATGTGAATCTGTCCGTTACCACCGATACTTTGTGCTTCAGGCTTCACGTGAACGATTGAGTGATCCTGATCCGCCGAGTCGTAGGAAAAGTCAAAAAAGTTACCGCAAAAGCTGTAGCCAGGCGTCCGGTTTAACGCAATGGCCCGCATCGCTTTCTTTACGATGACATGGTCGTCAATAGAAGGGGGATACATTTTTCGAAACCTAAAAAAACGGAATATGGCTAGACTAGCCCTCAATAAGACGGGCTAAGCGCTGCGCAATGATAGCTTCTGCTTCATCCACAATACGCTGTACTAACTGCGCGCAAGTCGGAATATCGTGGATTAATCCTTGCACCATCCCAACCGTCCAGATGCCGCCTTCCGTGTCGCCTTCCTCGTAAACGCCACGACCTTTCGCGCCGGCGACTTTAGGACCGATCTCATCGATCGTTGCCCCGCGCTTTTCCATATCTAAGATGCTTTGGGCCAAATTCGTGCGCGCTACACGACTGCTATTACGTAAGCTGCGGAGTATCAACGCAGTGTCCGTCTCAGCATTTTTCACAATTGCCTCTTTGATATTTATATGCGCGGGGGACTCCTGCGTGCACATAAAACGAGTGCCCATATTGATTCCTTCAGCTCCCAGCGCAAGTGCAGCGACCAAACCTTTTCCATCTCCGAACCCTCCAGATGCAATCACTGGGATCGAGAGCTTCGCCACCGCAGAGGGAATCAAGATTAAGCCTGGAATGTCTTCTTCACCGGTGTGCCCCGCGCACTCAAAGCCATCAATACTCACCATATCAACACCGATTTGCTGCGCCTTGAGCGCGTGCCTAGCGGTCGTACATTTATGGATAACCGTGATCCCGGCCGCCTTCAAAGCCGGCATGTGCGCGGACGGATTATTGCCTGCCGTTTCAACAATGCGCACACCAGTCGAAATAATGGCGTCTCGGTAGGCTTCGTACGGAACGGGCTTGAGCGTGGGCAGGAATGTGAGGTTGACCGCGAACGGTTTGTCCGTCAGGGTGCGTACACGCGCAATCTCATCAATCAGTGCTTCGGGCGTGGGTTGCGTGAGCGCCGTCAAGGTACCAAGTGCGCCCGCGTTTGATACCGCAGCCACGAGCTCGGCGCGCCCAATCCACTGCATTCCGCCCTGAATGATTGGGTGACGAATGCCAAGGGCTCTGGTCAACGCTGTGTGCATAGTTGTTCTTTCCTGTTTCCGACCGCTTTTGACGCAATCTCCCATCAATCTACATTGCGATGCTGCAACGCACAAGATCGTAGGAGTAAAGTTTCCTATCCTAGCCGACATAGGTTCCACAGACAATAGCGGAGTCGTTGCGTCCAAGTATGCGGCTAAACTTCCTTTGATGCGCGCTTTTATCGCTGTCTAGACTCTGGGTTTAAACTGTCAGTGTTGTCCGCGTCGAGTCTTCCGCCAACCTACTCAATCACAATCAACACAATATGCATCCTTATCTGACTCTTGCTAAAAAAACAACATTCACTGCATTATTTGCGAGCTGCACTGCGCTCACGTCAGCCGCGATCGCGCAGACGGCACCCTCGGCCAAACCCGAGCCGGTTTTTCAAGTAAGCGATGGGTGGCGCTTTGCGGTGACGCCCTATCTTTGGCTTGTAAACATCAACGGCAGTGTCTATTACGATGACACGCGTTTGGGCCAAGCAAATCTACGCAGCAATGAACTACTGTCACACTTGAATGTCGCCGGTATGGTGACCCTTGAAGCGCACAAAGGGCGCTTGGGATTAGCAGCTGATTTGGTGTATTCGAAAATATCAGCGCAAGACTCAACGATGCGTGGTGCCGTCGATTTAGGCAGTAAAACCACGGTCGAGCAAGGTATCTATACCATTGCGGGAACGTACACTGTGCACAACAGTCCCTCCGCTTACGTTGACGCTTTAGTAGGCTTGCGTGTCATGGACATGCGCGCCTCGACTGCTATTGCAGCGGTCGGCGCAGCGCAAGGACTCACAAAGAGCAAGTCCACCACCACAACCGACCCAATTATTGGTTTAAAAGGTCGTGTGCAATTGGGCACAAGTGACTATTTTGTGCCCTTCTACGTTGATGTGGGCGGCGGCACCAGCAATACCGAAATCACGACTCAACAGATGATCGGCGTAGGGCGCGCGTTTTCTTGGGGTGATACCACCTTAGGCGTCAAAAATCTGTACTACAAACAAAAGAAAAATGGTGTCACGACGGACCAAAGTCTTTACGGTGTGACGTTAGGCGTCACCTTTAAGTTTTAAGTTCGGATGGATCACGCTCGGTGCACACTTATGCATCGAGCGGCTGCACGACAAGTTCGAAGGTGACCAGCACAGGATTGTGCCCCCGTGCCAGCACGCCTTCAGAAACCCCGCCCAGGTAGTCGACCATCACGATATCGATTCGTGCTCTAGGTTCTCCATCGTCACCTAAACGAATTTCGCCCTGACGAATCAACAGCTCCGTCACAAAAGGCTCGACGACTCGCCCATCGTCGAACACCGCACCGACCGTGCTCCCTACGCCACCTTCTATCGTTGCTGCGGTAATGCCGTGCTCCCGACAAAAGCGCTCT
>CAJBTJ010000238.1 GCA_903958565.1 uncultured beta proteobacterium | reverse complement strand
TTGAATCCTAATGGCAGTGGTATTTCGTTGGGGCATCCGATCGGTGCGACAGGCGCGATTGTCACAACCAAAGCGATTTATGAATTGCATCGCACCGGCGGCCGTTATGCGCTCGTGACGATGTGTATCGGTGGTGGTCAAGGTATTGCCGCGATTTTTGAGCGCGTGTAAGTCAGCGTTCGTCAGTTGCTAGCTCTGCTTAAGCACTGACAATACGAAAAAAAGGGACAGCTTCGGTTGTCCCTTTTTTATTGACGGATTGGATGCAGCTGAACGCTGCGGCCTTCAAAGGTGGCCGAGTTCTGCGATTGACACCACTTGATTTGCCGCGATCACAAGATGGTCGAGTAGCGCGATATCCACCACAGAGAGTGAGTGTTTCAAGTGTCTGGTGAGGGCAATGTCGGCAGCGCTTGCTTGAGCGAGCCCCGATGGATGATTGTGGGCCAAGATGATCGCCGCCGCGTGGTGCATCAGTCCGATCTTGACCAGTTCACGCGGATAGATGGTGGTTTCGGTCAAGGTGCCTCTGGATATTTCGGTTGAATGGATCAGTCGGTGCTGATTGTCTAGTAATAAGGCCACGCAGCGCTCAATTCGGCAATTGCTGAGAAGTGCTGTGCAGTAGGCATGAATTTGCGGACGATGTTTGAGAGAACATCCTTGCTTTAAATCTTCGATAATTGCGCGCCTAGCCAACTCAAGAATTGCAGTGAGTTGGCAAATGCGGGCGTTTCCCAATCCCACTATTCCTCTAAGGTCTTCTGTGTCGGCGCCGAGAAGCGGTCGCAGCCCGCCGAAGTGTTGGACTAGATGTTGGGCGAGGCCCAGCGCGCTCAGTCCTCGCGTCCCTGTGCCAAGAATCAGGGCGAGAAGCTCTGCATCGGTCAGTATGTGCGCGCCGTGTTGCATTAATCGCTCACGCGGTCGTTGATCCGGTAAAAGTTGTTCGCGCAAGGTCATCTCGTAAGCTCTAAAATAGGTGTTTTGCCAAGCTCTCTACGGTGACAGATTTTGACTGACCAGAACCAAACCATGCCTCCCGTTGTCCGTGCGGACTCCTACCTGACCTTGCACTACCGTATCGTGCTTGAAAGTGGTCCGGGAAAGGGCTCGACTTTCATGGATACGTTTGATGGCCGACCTGCAACGTTGCAACTCGGTATGGGCCAGTGGTCGCCCGGAATGGAGCAACCTCTTATCGGTAGGCCCGAGGGCGATTGTTTTAGCTATGAGCTAGAACCTTCTGCTGCCTACGGCGACCGTAACCCCGAGCTCATCCAGCGCGTGTCGCGCGTCATGCTTAATCAGCATGCCGGCGAAGAGGCAAGCTTTGATCCTGGCGATATGGTTGAGTTCACAGCACCAAATGGCGGACGCTACTCTGGCGTGTTGAAAGAAATTGATCAAGACAGCGCACTATTTGATTTCAATCATCCGCTGGCTGGTGTGACGTTGCGTGTCGATATTGATTTGCTCGGAGTATTGTGATGGCGCGTTCTTCTACTATCGATCTCACCAGTTTACCTAGCCACGGCGCGGAAATTATATTGGCGCAACCTCGCGGATTTTGTGCGGGCGTAGATCGTGCAATCGACATCGTCGAGCGTGCACTTGAACTGCACGGCGCCCCCATTTATGTGCGTCATGAAATCGTACACAATCGCTTCGTGGTAGAAGATCTGCGTGCAAAGGGCGCTGTGTTTATTGATGAGCTCGATCAAGCGCCTGCTGGTGGCATTGTCGTGTTTTCGGCGCATGGTGTATCGAAGGCTGTGCGCGCAGAGGCAGAGTCACGGGGTCTACAAGTGTTTGACGCCACCTGTCCGCTTGTGACGAAAGTACATATCGAAGTCGAACGTATGCGCGCGGCGGGCCGCGAGATCATTATGATTGGTCATAAGGGTCATCCAGAGGTAGAAGGCACGTTAGGGCAGAGCACAGGTGGCATGTATCTGGTCGAAACGACTGAGGA
>CAJBTJ010000237.1 GCA_903958565.1 uncultured beta proteobacterium | reverse complement strand
TGCATGTTTGAAAGGGGCTGCCCATCAAACAAAATACTTCCTTGTGTTAATGGATACAAACCCACCAACAAACGCGCAATAGTCGACTTGCCGCAGCCAGACTCACCGACTAAAGCCAGCGTCTCTCCTTTGCGAATCGTGAAAGACACACCATCGACCGCGCGCAGCAGGGTGCGAGGCTTACGCGACAACACGCGCTCTAACCAAGGTGCCGACACATCAAACCACCGAGCAGCATCTTTAACTTCTACCAACGCGCGCTGAGTGGTCATACGACCTCCTGCGTAGGATGGAGCCAGCACGCCGCCTGAGACGTCCCCAATTGCTGTAATTCCGGACGCTCTACCCGACAGCGATCCATGACGTTAGGACAACGCGGGTTAAACGCGCAACCAGTAGGAATCGCCGTCAATCTGGGCATGCTGCCGTCGATTTGCACCAGCCGTTCAACATGCTGATGAATCGATGGAATGGAGCCCATCAAGCCCACTGAGTAAGGATGGCGTGGAGAATGAATCACATCGCGCACTTTGCCGATTTCAGCGACACGTCCTGCATACATCACCACGACACGATCCGCCGTTTCTGCGATCACACCCATGTCATGGGTAATGAGCATCACGGCTGCACCTTGTTCGCGACACATTTTTTTTAGCAACTCGATAATCTGGGCCTGGATCGACACGTCGAGCGCCGTCGTCGGCTCATCAGCAACGATTAACTTAGGTTGCGCGGCTAACGCCAACGCAATCACCACGCGCTGGCGCATACCGCCTGAAAACTGATGAGGATAGTGGTCGATACGTTCACGCGCCGCGGGAATTCCGGTTGCTTCGAGTAATTCAATGGCACGATTACGCGCTTGCGTCCAAGTCATTGGCAAATGCGTCACGATCGTTTCGGCAATCTGGTGACCAACGGTGTATAGCGGATTCAAGGATGTGAGTGGATCCTGAAAAATCGCTCCGATCTCACGCCCACGAATACGGCGCATTTCCTCATCGGGTAACTGATCGATTCGTCGCCCCTCCAGCAAGATCTGTCCGCCAGAAATACGCCCAGGGGGCTCCAGCAAACCGATGATCGCAGCGCCTGTGAGCGACTTGCCGGCGCCCGACTCACCCACCACCCCGACCACCTCTCCCGCCGCGATCGAGAATGACACTTCGTTTAACGCTTTGAGCGTGCCGCGACGTGTTGGAAACTCAACGCTCAACTCTTTAATTTCTAGAATATTTGACATGGGCGGCCTCAACTCAAGCGGGGATTCAAGGCGTCACGTAGCCAATCCCCGAGCAGGTTGACAGACAGCACTAACAGCACCAAGGCCGCACCAGGAAAAATCGTTATCCACCATTCACCGGAGAAAAGGAAATCATTTCCAATCCGGATGAGCGTGCCTAAAGAGGGCGATGTCGGCGGCACGCCCACCCCTAAGAAAGAGAGCGTCGCCTCAGTGATAATCGCCGTCGCCAAGTGCACGGTCGCCAGCACCAGCACCGGCCCCAACACATTGGGTAACACGTGGCGAAACATAATCACAGGCGACGAAATGCCGATCACTCGCGCGGCCTGTACATATTCCCGATTTTTCTCAACCAAGGTTGAGCCACGTACCGTTCGCGCATACTGCGGCCAACCTGCTAGGGCAATCGCCCCCACCAGTACTGGGAAGGCAATCACTTCATGCATATCACCCGGAACAACGGCCCGCGCAACGCCATCAATCAATAGTGCGATCAGGATGGCTGGAAACGACAGTTGTACGTCGGCGACACGCATAATCAATGCATCGATGCGACCACCAGCGTACCCAGAAATCAACCCTAAAACGATTCCAAGCGACATCGCACCCGCCACTGCAGCTAAGCCAATCAATAGCGAGACCTTGGTGCCGTACATGAGCGCCGAAAGCATATCGCGCCCTTGGCTGTCGGTCCCGAGCAAATACTTCGTTGTGCCGTCAACCAGCCACACTGGTGGCTTCAATGCATCAAGCAAATCAATCGTTGCGAGATCGAACGGATTATGCGGTGCAATCCAAGGGGCACCAAAGGCGGCCACCAATAAAGTGATCAACAAAAACGTTGCCAACATCGCAACTGGCGTGTGACGCCAGGACCAAGCAAGATCGCCATCCCAAAAACGTGCCAGCGCTGCGCGCATTAGTGGCCCCCGCCTGCTTTACCCAACCCTACGCGTAAACGCGGATCGACGGCAAAGTACAACAGATCAACTGTCAAATTAATCACAACAAAAATTAAAGATATCAAACACAGATAAGCGGCCATCACCGGGATATCTGCGAACTGAACGGCCTGAATGAAGAGCAACCCCATCCCAGGCCATTGAAAGACTGTTTCAGTCACAATGGCGAACGCGATAATACCGCCCAGCTGCAGGCCCATGATGGTGATGACCGGCACAAGAGTATTTTTCAAGGCATGACCAAAATGAATCGCGCGCTTCGTCAAGCCGCGTGCACGTGCGAATTTAATGTAATCCGCACGCAATACCTCAAGCATCTCAGAACGCACTAGCCGCATCACCAGCGCCACCTGAAACAGCGACAGCGTGACCGCCGGCAGAATCAAATGGTGCCAGCCGCTTGCGGTCAACAAGCCCGTCGACCACCAGCCTAAGCGAATCGTGTCGCCGCGCCCATAACTCGGCAACCAGCCAAGTTGCACAGAAAAAATGAGGATCAACAAAATACCAATCAGGAACGTCGGCAAGGAGACGCCAAACAATGAAAAGGCTAGCAAGGCTTGCGATAGCTTTCCGTGGCGCTTAAGCGCTGTGTAAACCCCAAGCGGCACGCCTACGACCAAGGCAATCAGTGCGGCCGCAATCGACAGCTCGAGGGTGGCGGGAAGTCGTTCACGCAATAACAGTGACACCTTTTGGCCTTGACGCAAAGACAAGCCAAAATCACCCTGTATCGCATTCGTCAGGAAGTGATAGAACTGCACGACGACGGGGTCATTGAGTCCAAGGGACTGACGCAACTGTTCGCGCTCGGCCGGCGTACCCTCTTGGCCCAGCATGATCATCACTGGGTCCCCGACATACTGAAACAAAATGAAGGCGAGCAGTGCGACCGCCAGCATGACCCCTACGGCTTGGATCAACCGGCGCAGAATAAAAGCAAACATGAATTCTCAGTACAAAGGCAAAGTTATCCGACGCCCAGGCCACACGCACGTGTACCTGGGCGACATTCCGGATTACTTAATCGTGATGCGCTCAACAACAGGACGGTTGTTGGGCTGATGCTTAATGTCGATATTTTTCTTCATCGCCCAGGGAATCACTTGATCGTGCAAAGGTATCGTGCCGAACTATTTCGCATTGATCGTGAACGCTTCACGAATCATCGCTGTACGCTTAGCATCATCCACCTCGGTCTTAACCGCATCAATCAGCGCATCAACTTTGGCATTGGAATAACCGCCATAGTTAAACGCACCGGCTGCGCCCTCACCCTTGCTACGAATCAGAGACTCCAGCGTGTAGTACGCATCGAATGTCGGGACGCCCCAGCCAAACAAGTAGACACTGAAATCGCCATTAGCAATCTTCGGGAAGAAGGTTGCACGTGGCATCGTATTGAGCTTGACCTTCATACCTGCGCGTGCCCACATTGCGACGGCTGCCTGACAAATGGCTTCGTCGTTGATGTAGCGATTGTTAGGGCAGTCTAACGTGAACTCGAGGTTATTTTCGTAGCCCGCTTCCTTGAGTAAGGCTTTCGCTTTCTCAACGTCGTAAGGTACGCGCTTACCCATTGCATCCGAATAGCCATGTACTTGCGGAGAAATCATGGCGCCTGTTGGCAAGGACATGCCACGCATCACCGACTTCTTAATTGCTTCTATGTCAATGGAGCGATAAAGCGCTTCGCGTACACGTACATCTTGCATCGGGTTTTTACCCTTGATGTTGCTGTACTTGAGCTCTGGGCTTTTTACATCCATTGCAAAGTAGATCGTACGGTTTTCGTTACCGTCGATGACTTTGACTTGTTTGCGTAAGCGATCCAAGTCTTGTGCAGGAGGATCCAACACAAAGTCAATCTCACCTGACAGCAACGCTGCCG